>CAMDKE010000023.1 GCA_945901215.1 Comamonas sp. lk | reverse complement strand
CTTCCTGAGCATCGATCAACAGCACCACACCGTCAACCATGCTCAAGGCACGTTCCACTTCACCGCCGAAGTCGGCGTGTCCGGGGGTGTCAACGATGTTGATGTGCGTGCCTTCCCAGGTCACGGCGCAGTTCTTGGCCAAAATCGTGATGCCACGCTCTTTTTCAATCGCGTTGTTGTCCATCACGGTGTCAACCACTTTTTCGTGCTCGGCAAAGGTGCCGGACTGGCGCAGGAGCTGGTCCACCATGGTGGTTTTGCCATGGTCAACGTGGGCGATGATGGCGATGTTGCGGATTTGCTTGCTACTCATGTTTCACTTTCTTTCATCAGATTCAAATTTCAATTCTTAATGCCTGCTAAGGGCCAGTGCTGCAGTTTGCGCCTGTACCTCACCAATTTCTATCGGGCTCAAGAGCCGCCCCGGTATCAATTCCCCAGCCTTCACGTGGCCGCTTCCCAGCAGCGCAGCAGGTGCGGCAGCGTACACGGCCACCTGCTCTGCGTCGGGCCAATCGCCCCTTCGGCGCACACCACTCAAAAACCGCCCTGCACTCTCGCTCTCCAAAGTGACGCGGTCATGACCTTCCAACAAGGCATCCACCGCAAGCAGCAGGTCCATCCTTTGTGCGTCCGTCATGGCCGCCAATGATTCCAGGCTCACGCACTGCGTTTGCCCGAAACTCCCTGTGCGGGTGCGCCGCAAAGCACTTACATGCGCTCCACAACCCAGGGCCTCGCCCATGTCCTCACCCAAGGTCCGGATATAGGTGCCCTTGCTGCAACTCACCTCAATCTTCAGCGCGTGCGGGGCCGCAACCGTAGGCATTTCCAGCACGCGCAAAGCGTAAATCGTCACATCGCGCGCTGCGCGTTCCACCTCAATACCGGCCCTGGCGTATTCGTACAAGGCCTTACCGTCCTTCTTCAAGGCGCTGTGCATGGGTGGCACCTGGCTTATCGGGCCGGTGAACAGGCGCACCACACGCTCAATATCTTCCACACTCACCTGCACCGGTCGCTCGACCATCACCTCGCCCTCAGCGTCAGCGGTGCTTGTCTTGACACCCAGGTGCAGCGTTGCCTCGTACACCTTGTCGGCATCCAAATGCACCTGACTGAACTTGGTCGCCGCGCCAAAGCACAGTGGCAAGACCCCGGTGGCCAGCGGATCGAGCGTGCCGGTGTGGCCCGCTTTTTCGGCCCGCAACAGCCACTTGGCTTTTTGCAAAGCCTGGTTGCTGGAGAAACCCAAGGGCTTGTCCAGCAACAGCACCCCATGCACGGGGCGCCTTGCAAGCCGTGCACGGGGCGCGTTCATCGTCTTTCAGTCCTCTTTGGCGCGGGATGACACCGCGCGCGCTATCAGGGCGTTCATATCCGCAGCACGCTCGGTGGTCTGGTCGAACAAAAAGTGCAGCGTGGGCACGGTGTGAATGTGCAGGCGTTTGAACAAACCCGAGCGCAAAAAACCAGCCGCCTGGTTCAGACCTTCGGCGCACTGCACCGGGTCGCCCACCAAGAGGCTGAAATACACCTTGGCATGCGCGTAGTCCGGTGTCACCTCGACCGACTGGATAGTCACCATACCCACACGCGGGTCTTTCAACTCGCGCGCGATCAGTTCGGTCAGATCGCGCTGGATCTGGTCGGCGACGCGAAAGCCACGGTTGGGGGCAGAGGACTTTTTCTTCACAGGCACGCTCCGCGCGCCGTCGGGCCGCCCCAAGGCGTGCGACGGCCCCCCCGGGTGGCAGCGCAGTACACGAAGTGTTCTCGGAGAGCGGCGTAGCCACCAGCGCAGGGGCTCATATGGTGCGTGCGATCTCTTTGATTTCAAAGAATTCCAACTGGTCGCCCACGGCGATGTCGTTGTAGTTCTTGAGTTTGATACCGCACTCAAAGCCTTCCTTGACCTCGCGCACATCGTCTTTCATGCGCTTGAGCGAATCAAGTTCACCTGTGTAGATCACAGCGTTGTCGCGCAGCAGGCGGAAATGCGCGCTGCGGTTGACCAGGCCACCGGTGACCATGCAACCGGCCACCGTGCCAATTTTGGACGCCACAAACACCGTTCGAATCTCGGCAAAGCCAATGACTTCCTCGCGCTTTTCCGGCGCCAGCATGCCCGACATGGCGGCCTTGAGCTCGTCGACCGCGTCGTAAATGATGCTGTAGTAGTGGATGTCCACGCCGTTGTGTTCAGCCAGTTTGCGCGCACCGGCATCGGCGCGCACATTGAAGCCAATCACCACCGCCTTGGACGCAATGGCCAGGTTGATGTCGGACTCGCTGATGCCGCCCACGGCGGAATACACCATTTGTACCTTGACTTCTTCGGTCGAGAGCTTGAGCAAGGACGCGGCCAAGGCCTCTTGCGAGCCCTGCACGTCGGCCTTGACGATGATGGGCAACATCTTGACGTCGCCACCCGACATGTCGCTGAACATGTTTTCCAGCTTGGCGGCTTGCTGCTTGGCCAGTTTGGTGTTGCGAAACTTGCCAGCGCGGTAGGTAGAAATCTCACGGGCACGGCGCTCGTCGGACATGACCATGAACTCGTCACCCGCCTGCGGCACGTCGGTCAGGCCCTGGATTTCCACTGGAATGGACGGGCCCGCTTCTTTGATAGCCTTGCCGTTTTCGTCCAACATGGCGCGCACGCGGCCAAAGGTCTGGCCCGCCAGCACCACGTCGCCGGTCTTTAGTGTTCCCGACTGCACCAAAATCGTGGCTACAGGGCCGCGACCTTTGTCCAGACGCGCCTCAATGACCAAGCCCTTGGCCATGGATGAGACCGGGGCACGCAGTTCCAGCACTTCAGCCTGTAGCAGCACTTGTTCCAGCAGCTGGTCGATGCCCTGGCCGGTTTTGGCCGACACGGACACAAAGGGTGAATCGCCACCAAACTCCTCAGGGACTACCTCTTCGACCACCAGCTCATTTTTCACGCGCTCCGGGTTGGAGTCGGGTTTGTCGATCTTGTTGATCGCCACCACGATGGGCACGCCCGCCGCTTTGGCGTGCTTGATTGCCTCTTTGGTTTGCGGCATCACCCCGTCATCGGCAGCAACCACCAGAATCACGATGTCGGTGGCCTTGGCACCGCGGGCACGCATCGCGGTAAAAGCCTCGTGACCCGGGGTGTCCAGGAAGGAAATCATGCCGCGCGGCGTTTCCACGTGGTAAGCACCAATGTGCTGGGTAATGCCACCGGCTTCGCCCGAGGCCACTTTGGCGCGGCGGATGTAGTCCAGCAAGGAAGTTTTGCCATGGTCCACGTGGCCCATGACGGTCACCACGGGAGCGCGTGGCAGGGACTCAAACTGGGCTTGCGTCACATCGTCGTCGGTAAAAGCTTCGGGGTCGTCCAAAGCGGCAATCACGGCGGTGTGGCCCAGTTCTTCGACCACGATCATTGCGGTGTCTTGGTCTAAGGGCTGGTTGATGGTGACCATCTGGCCCAGCTTCATCAGCTGCTTGATAACCTCGGAAGCCTTTACCGCCATCTTGTGAGCCAGTTCGGCCACGGTAATCGTCTCAGGCACGTGGACTTCGAGCACCCGGACCTCGACCGGTGCAGCCTGCACATGGTCGTCACGGTCACGGTCATTGCCGCGTCGGCCACGGGGGCCGGCGCGCCAGTTGGTGGATCGTCCTGCGCCGGCACCGGTGTCGCCACGGGTTTTTATCTCTTTCTTTTTAGCCGGATCGCCCGCCCAGCTGCTGGAGAGCTTGGCAGACTTAACCTCTTTGCCGGTACCTGGGGCTGCACCGGCGCTGGCTGCAGGTTTGGCTGCCTTGACCACGGTCGAACCTGCAGCGGGCTTGTGCAAGGTGCCTTTAATGGCGCCTTTGGCATCGACTGCGGGTTTGGCTGGCTCAGGCTTCTTCGGAGCAACAGCCACTTTGTTAGGGGTCGACATCATCATGCGGATGGCCGCTGCCTCGGCTTCGGCCTTGCGCCGGCGGTCACCAAGCTCAGCTGCACGCTGGGTTTCCTCCAGGGCTGCGGCCTTAGATGCCAGCGCAGCGAGAGCGGCGGCCTCTTCTCGGGCCAGCGCTGCCAATTGAGCGACCTGGGCGGCTGCCATGGCTTGTTCTTGCGGGTCCAATTGGGCCTTCGTAGCGGGCCTGCTGGTTTTCCCCGACGCTTGCGCGTCGTCAACTGGCGCTTGCGCTTGGGCCAAGGCATCGGCTGCAGCTTTTTCGTGCGCTACACGGGCTCTGGCTTCTTGCTCTTCGCGTTCCTGACGTCGCAGAGCCAGCTCTTCCTCCTGGCGGCGGATGAACTCTGCCTGGTGGCGCGCTTCTTCCTCGCGTCGTACAAGCTCGGCGGTATCGATCACGGCCGCCGCTGGGGTGCCGGAAGACTCGTTGTCCATCGACTCTGGCGCCGACTCCAGACCGTCTTCGCGGCGAACAAAAGTACGCTTTTTGCGAACCTCCACCTGAATGGTGCGTGCTTTGCCGCTGGCATCGGCTTGCTTGATCTCGGTGGTTTGCTTTTTTACCAAGGTGATCTTCTTGCGATCAGCACCGGCCGTGCCATGCGCACTTTGCAGGTAGTTGAGCAAGCTGTGCTTGTCTGCGTCTGTCAACACATCGCTCGGCATTGCCTTGGCAACTCCGGCCGACTTCAGTTGGTCGAGCAGTGTTTCGGTAGATTTTTTGAGTTCATTTGCAAACTCGGCGACGGTCGTACTGGACATTTATAAGGTAACCTTTCATGGCCGTGGCTCTTGAGAAGCGGCTTCATCGGTAAACCAATGTGCGCGCGCTTTCATGATCAGGGCAGTGGCTTCGTCCGCAGACTGGCCTGTAATTTCTGTAAGTTCGTCGGTGGCAAGGTCTGCCAGGTCGTCGAGCGTTTGCACACCCGCCTGGGCCAACATGCCGATATGCTCTGCGCTCAATCCACTCAAGTCGCGCAAGTCTTGAGAAACACTGTCCGTATTTTCTTCGCGCGCAATTTCCATTGTCAGCAGCGCGTCCTTGGCGCGGGTGCGCAGTTCATTGACCGTATCCTCGTCAAAGCTCTCGATCTCCAACATTTCTTGCAGCGGTACGTAGGCCACTTCTTCCAGGCTGGTAAAGCCTTCGGCAATCAAGATGTCGGCGATTTCTTCGTCCACATCGAGTTTGTCCATGAACAGTTTGCGACCGGAATCGGTTTCCACCGCCTGCTTCTGGGCCGACTCGGCGGCGTCCATGATGTTGATTTTCCAGCCCGTAAGCTCTGCCGCCAAACGCACGTTTTGGCCTCCACGGCCGATCGCAATAGCCAGGTTTTCTTCGTCCACCACCACATCCATGGCGTGGCGCTCTTCGTCTACCACGATGGACGACACATTGGCCGGGGCCAAGGCTCCGATAACGAACTGCGCCGGGTCTTCGCTCCACAACACGATGTCCACGCGTTCACCCGCGAGTTCGTTGGTCACGCCGTTGACGCGGGTTCCACGTACACCGACGCAGGTGCCGATCGGGTCGACGCGTTTGTCATGCGACAACACGGCGATCTTGGCGCGCGAACCAGCGTCGCGGGCACAAGATTTAATCTCCAGTAGGCCTTGTTCGATCTCAGGCACTTCCTGGCGGAACAACTCGATCATGAAGTCAGGCGCCGAGCGCGACAACACAATAGGCGCGCCGCGCAGAGTCAGGTCAACTTCCATGATCATGGCGCGCACGCGGTCGCCGGCGCGGAAGTTCTCTTTGGGAATCATCTCGTTGCGGCGCAAGCGGCCTTCAACACGGCCGCTCTCGATAATTAGATCGCCTTTGTCCATGCGCTTGACGGTACCGACAAAAATGTTATCGCCTCGCGACATGAAGTCATTGAGTAGCATTTCACGCTCTGCATCACGAATCTTTTGCAGGATGACCTGCTTGGCCGCCATCGCACCAATGCGCCCAATGGGTACGGACTCGATGGGTTCTTCGATGTACTCGTCGACCTCAATGTCCGAAATTTGCTCTTTGGCTTCAAACAACAAGATTTCCTGGTCTGGCAGTTGCAGCCCGGCCTCATCGGGCACCACATGCCAACGGCGAAAGGTCTCGTAATTGCCACTGTCACGGTCTAGCGCGACCCGGATGTCTACATCGCCGGCGTAGAGCTTTTTCGTCGCTTGCGCCAAGGCCGCTTCCACAGCCCCCAGCACCACGTCACGCTCCACGTTCTTTTCACGTGAAATGGCTTCGACCAACATTAACAATTCGCGATTCATGCCTTGACTCTCCTGAATACTCTATTCAATGACTAAGAAAACGACCCTGGGCTCGCCGCGCGAAGCCACCGGTTCCAACCCTCTTAGCCGCCCGATTCATCACCAACCAAACCCTCGTCCGCTGCGGTCTCCATGCCGATTGCACCACTGTTACGGCCCTTGAAACTCACCAAGGGCGCTAAACGCACCTCACGGCATTCGTCAAGCGCAAAGCCCATTGCCTGCAATGGAGCGGG
Organism: Comamonas sp. lk; assembly: GCA_945901215.1. GTDB lineage: Bacteria > Pseudomonadota > Gammaproteobacteria > Burkholderiales > Burkholderiaceae_C > Allorhodoferax. Next base: position 8,274 of record CAMDKE010000023.1, on the reverse strand, counting down.
CGCTCGCTTCTTGCTCACGCGCTGCCCCGGCTTAACCTCCGGGGCATCGCTCCAGACGATTTGCCAGCCAGACAGCCCTTGTTCGTTCACCGTGCGCTCCAAAGTGCCCCGAAACTTCTTGCGGCTCGCATTCACTTGCCCTGCCCCAGCCACACCAATGGGCGCACGCAAGGTCACATCAATGACCTGGCCTGCAAACCGTTCAAAATCAGCCTCATGACGCAGGGGGCGGTCAATGCCGGGCGAGGAAACTTCCAGCCGCCGGTACTCAATCCCATCCACGTCCAGAGCAAATTGCAATTGGCGTGTGACCTTCTCACAATCCTCAACATTCACAAACTGCGCCGCCTGCACTTCACCGCTGGCCGCTGGCGTCCAGGGCAAATCAATAGTGACCCTCAGCAAGCCGCCCGCCGAGCGCTCAATCTCAACCAAGTCGTAGCCTAAACCGGCCACAATTTGCGTCACAATGTCCTGCCAAGCCACGTACTTATTCCGCCTTCATTCGATCAAAAAGCCCATACCAGGCGAGTCATCAAAAAACAATAGACCAAAAAAAACGGGCGGTAATTACCCGCCCGTTTGGTCGTGAAGCGTCGATTGTAGCCCAAAATGCCCTAGGAAGCCCCGTTTTTGGTGCCTTCTGTCAAGCAAAAGGCCCCGTCTTTCCGACAAGCCCAGCCTCTACCGCCCTATGACGCCCCGAGCGTGCCCAGGCTGTGCGATACATCCTGTACCGCCACCTCCAGGCCTCGGGGCGACTCCTTCTCTGCCGAACGCGGTGCGCGCCGCAAGCGCATTGGCGCCATAAACGCTATGACCGATGGAATCAAAGTCGCGGGTCTCGGGTCAGGTCGAGCGCCTCCCCGACCGGCGGGGCTGACGAACCTGGGGAAGGTGTCTTCCGCCTGAGGCCTTCGCCTGAAACTGGGCTCTACGGCTCATCCTATCCACTGCCCACAAGCGGCAGCGAGCGCTCCACCAATGCCGAAAACAGCGCCGCGCCCAGAGGCAGGATGTCGTCGTTGAAGTCGTAGCGCGTGTTGTGCAAAAAGCAGCTACCTTCGCCGCCTTGTCCGATACGGATGTAGGCGCCGGGCTTGGCCTGGAGCATGAAGGAAAAGTCCTCAGCCCCCATGCTAGGCGCCATGGCGCGCAGAACGTTTGATTCACCCACCAGAGTAGCCGCCACATCTGCAGCAAACGCCGCTTCGGCCGCGCTGTTGATGGTGGCGGGGTAATTGCGACGGTAGTTGACGCTGGCTTTGGCGCCAAAAGCCTGGGCGATGGACTGCACCAGGCCTTCCAGGCGCTGCTCCATCAGCGTTTGCACTGAGCCTGAGAAGCTGCGCACCGTACCCGCAATGCGCGCCTGGCGCGGAATCACACTGTAGGCGCCGGGGTCACCCGCGTGGATGGCGCACAAACTCAGTACCGCGTGGTCTATAGGGCTGACGTTGCGCGACACCAGTGACTGCGCCGCCGTAATAATGTGCGCAGCAACCAGAACCGGGTCTACCGCCAGCTCCGGGTGCCCCCCGTGGCCACCAAGGCCGGTCACCACAATCTCCACCAGGTCCGATGCCGCCATCACCGGCCCGGTATTTACATTGATGGTCCCCGGTGTCAGCGTGGGCCAGTTGTGCATGGCGTACACCGCCTCCACGGGAAAGCGATCAAACAGCCCGTCTTCGATCATTGCCCGGGCGCCGGCAAAGCCTTCTTCTCCAGGCTGGAAGATCAGCACCGCGTCACCGGCAAAGTTACGGCTGGCTGCCAGGTAACGCGCCGCGCCTATGAGCATCGCCATATGCCCGTCGTGGCCGCAGCCGTGCATCATGCCGGGTTGGGTGGACTTCCAGGCAAAGCTGTTTTCCTCGTGCATGGGCAGTGCATCCATATCTGCGCGCAAACCAATAGAGCGCCCATCTGCGACGCCCCGGCCGTGGATGACACCCACCACACCGGTCTTGCCGATGCCGGTGTGCACTTCGTCCACGCCAACCAGGCGCAGCATCTCAGCAATCCGCGCGCCGGTGCGCAGCTCTTCGAAACCGATTTCAGGATAGGTGTGCAGCTCGCGCCGCAGCGCCGTAAGCTCGCCTTGCCACTGCAGAAGGCGGCTGTAAGGCCCGCTAGAAATCAGGCCAGTATCGACAGACATTGATTGCTCCTCCCAAAGACGTGCAGCACCGTGCAGGGGTGGCGGACTGCGGATGAAAAAATTGCGGCACGCGCATGGGCCAGGACACGTAGCAGCCAGGGGCTACAACTGAGATGACCTCGCCCACCAACGCAGCCGATACTGCCGGGTCACCGCTGCCCACCATGATGCCGCTCATGCCCCGGATAATTATGTCCTGGGTCGGACAGGCCGCCATCCAACACTCCTGCGCTCGCTCGCCAGACGCCCATTATTGCCCGAGCCCCGTACCGGGCCGATCCGAAACATCGCATGCGACAATTCCACCCACACCGTAGTTCAAAGACAAAGAGGACCGACATGGGCTTTTTAGCAGGTAAGAAGTTGTTAATCACCGGCGTGTTATCCAACCGCTCCATCGCCTATGGCATCGCCAAATGCTGCCGTGCGCAGGGCGCCGAGCTGGCGTTTAGCTACGTGGGTGAACGGTTTAAAGATCGCATCACGGAATTTGCAGCCGACTTTGACTCCAAGCTGATTTTTGACTGCGACGTGGGCGATGACGCACAGATCGAACGCTTGTTTGCCGACCTGACGACACACTGGCCTACGTTTGACGGCTTTGTACACGCCATTGGCTTTGCGCCGCGCGAGGCAATTGCCGGTAATTTTTTGGATGGTTTGAGTCGCGAGGGCTACAAAATCGCCCATGACATCAGCGCCTACAGCTTTCCCGCTATGGCCAAGGTAGCCCTGCCCTACCTCAACCCGAAGTCCGCGCTGTTGACGCTGACCTACTTGGGCGCCGAACGCATCATCCCCAACTACAACACCATGGGCTTGGCCAAAGCGTCGCTGGAATCGTCGGTGCGCTACCTGGCTGAGGCGGTGGGCGCCAAGGGCATACGAGTCAACGGCATCAGCGCCGGGCCCATCAAGACCCTGGCGGCCAGCGGCATCAAAGATTTTGGCAAGCTGCTGAGCCTGGTGGCCGGTGCCTCGCCTATCCGCCGCAACGTGACCACCGAAGACGTGGGCAACGTAGCTGCCTTTTTGCTTAGCGACCTGGCCGGCGGTGTGACGGCCGAGATCACCTATGTGGATGGTGGCTACAGCAAGACCATGGGCGTGGTTTCAGATTGAGTTTTGGCAGCGCATGAACTGCGCACTCTTTGAGAAAAATAGAGCATGAATCCATCCGTTACCACCGCGCCTTTTACTTTCGAATACCCGCGCGTGCTGACCATTGCAGGCTCTGACAGCGGCGGCGGCGCAGGTATCCAGGCCGACCTGAAGACGTTTTCGGCCCTGGGCTGCTTTGGTATGAGCGCTATCACCGCGCTTACTGCGCAAAACACCCAGGGCGTGCGCGCCATCCACGCCGTGCCGCCTGAAATGCTGCGCCAGCAGATTGACGCCGTGGTGGACGACATGGGCGTGCACGCAGTCAAGGTTGGAATGCTGCATTCGGCAGAGGTGGTTGCCACCGTGGCCGATGCCATAGACCGCCACCAACTGCCCCACGTGGTGCTGGACCCGGTGATGGTTGCCACCAGCGGTGCGGTGCTGATCGAGCAGCCGGCCGTGCAGGCGCTGATTGCCCAACTGTTTGGCCGCGTAAGCCTGGTCACCCCCAACCTGGACGAGGCCGCGCTCTTGGTGGGTCGGCCGCTGGCCACGCAAGAAGATATGGAACGCGCGGCGAGTGACTTGCTGGCCATGGGCGCCCACGCGGTGCTTGTCAAGGGCGGCCACCTTGCGGGCGACATGGTGCACGACCTTCTGGCTACGCGAAATGGTTTGCGCCACTGGATGCAGGCCCCGCGCATCGCCAGCGCCAACACCCATGGCACCGGCTGTACCCTTTCTTCGGCCATCGCGGCCCGACTTGCGCTGGGCGCAGGACTACTGGATGCAGCAGAAAGTGCCCGCGCCTATGTGCGCGGCGCGTTGGAGCACGGCGCTTCCGCACGCACCGGCAACGGCAGCGGACCGCTCAACCACGGCTTTGCGCCGCTGCCCATGCGGCTGCTGCCATTGCGCAGCTGAATCGTTTGGGCATCGGATCTGAGCGCCGATAAAGACTATTTCTGGCGCGTCGCCCAAGCCAACACAAAAGTAGCCGCGAGCGTGGGCAAGGCCGCCCCCCACTGCGGTGCCCATTGGCTAAGCGCGTGGTAGAGCGCAATGCCAGCAAGCCACAGAACGGCAGCGCTCCAGTCCACGGTTTTGTCTTGCGATGCTGCGCCGCCGGGCGTGCCCATGCGCCCCAAAATCACGCCAAACAAAGGCACAAACACCGAGCTGAGCAAGAGCAAAAAGGGCTCTAGGTCGTGCATAGGCAGCACCAACGCCAGCGCGGTGCAAGCTACGGCGATGGCCAGACCCCAGCCGCGCACCGTCCAGGCAGTTTGCAGGCTGTGGGCGCTGACAGACGCGCTGTGCACGTCGCCATAGGCGTTGTCGATCTCGTCCACCAAGATCAGACTCAGCGCCACCAGGCCACCTTGAGCGAGCAAAAGCACGCCCACCAGGCTTGCGCCGGGGGCTGCCACGCTCACCACCAGCAGGCCCAGGGCGTAACACCACACATTGGCCAGCGCATAACCCACCCAGGTGCCGCCAAGCGCGCCGCGTGGGCTACGGCCAAAGCGGGCGTAGTCGGCCACCAGCGGCAACCAAGACACGGGCATGGCAATCACCAGATCCAAGGCGCTGGGCCAACCCATGCTCCCGTCACCCGCGCGTGACCAAAATGCATCCCATCCGTTCGCCTGCGCCTGCATTCCAAACTGGTATGTCAACCAAAGCAAGGACGCAATCACCAAAGGCAGCGCGTAGCGCGCCAGCGTCTTGCGCACCAGCGTCACCATTGAACCTGCCAGCAAGAGCGCCAGCACCCCGCCCCACAACGCGGTAAAAGCGAGCGTACCCCCCATGCCCGAGGCGTCCCAGCCCAGAGCCTCTTTGGCGATGGCCACGCTACCGTCGCGCATGATGACCAGCTCAAATGTGGTCCAGCCGATCAGTTGCGCAATGTTCAGTAACACCGGCAGGCGCGCAAAGCGGCTGCCAAAGGTGTGGTGCATGATGCCCGCGCTGCTAAGACCCGTGCGTGCGCCGATGTGCGCCGTCCAGGCCAGCAGGCCCGCGCCCACAATTGACCCAATAACGATGGCTAGCATGGCGTCGCGCGTGCCCAGCGCGGGACTCAGGTACGAGCCCAGTTGGATCACCAACAGGCCAACGCCCAGGCTAAACCACAGACTGGCTTGGGTACGCCAGTCAAATACGCGGGCTTCCAGCGTGGTCGGGGTAAGGGCCGAATTGACGTGAGCGGACGATGATGGAAAATTGTTTTCAGATGCCATGTTGTTCTCCTAAATAAACAAAAGGCAGGTTGCCTGCGCCCAAAGTGAAAGGAGCGCGGTGCTTCCCTGCGCGAGGATTACCTCAATCAGGTTCAAAGGGACTTTCTCAGTCGTCCGGCTGCTTTAACCGGGCAACACCCCTAGCGGATGCGTCTTACGTCACAGCCGCCTGGTTAGCGGCTGCGCGGCGCCTAGTGTTTCATAGGCTTGAAATACACAAAGCGAATGACTGCAAGCCTGCTGCTGTCGCATTCTGAGGGTCACTGGCCTGGGTTATCGCGCTGACAACGGCCACCCCATTGACACCGCAGGCCACTACATCGGGCAAGCGCTCCAGCGAAATACCTCCAATGGCCACGACCGGGCAGGGGCTGACCTGCAGGGTCCAGGCCCTTAGTTGTTCGAGCCCCACGGGCTCGTAGGGCATAACTTTGAGCGTCGTCGGGTACACCGGACCTATCGCGATATAGGACGGTTTTGCAGCCTGGGCGATGGCCCATTCGTGCGGCGTGTGGGTGCTCAGGCCAAGGCGTATGCCGGAGGCCCGCAGGCGCTGGCGCTGCACATCGCTCAGCGCAGCCCAGTCTTCTTGCCCCAGATGAACCCCGTAGGCGCCCTCGGCCAAGGCCAGTTCCCAATGGTCATTGATAAAGACCTGTGCACCCGCAACGTCCCGTCCTGCAGCCACCGACTCCCGCACTTGCCGTGCAAGAGACTGCGAGTCATTCACCAGGGGCTTATGGCGCAGTTGAATGCTGCGCACACCCCAGCCCAGGAGTCGTTTCACCCAATCCGCATCAGGGACCACGGGATAAAAACCCAATGCGCCAATAAGCGTTGGAAAGCTTTGTTGTGCCATAGCGACCTCCCTCATTGCGCGTGCCAAAACGGCATGCCCACCGTGGGCGTAGACGCTTGAGCGGCGCTACGCTCGGGGATGGGCGCTGACTCAAAGGCGCCGCGTCCTGCAGACACGGCTTGGGCAAATGCCTGCGCCATGCGCACCGGGTCCCCGGCCTGGGCTACCGCTGTGTTGAGCAACACAGCATCAAAACCAAATTCCATGACTTGGGCCGCATGGGAAGGCCTGCCCAGGCCCGCATCCACCACCAACACGGCGTCTGGCATCCGCCGACGCATGGTCTCCAAAGCATAGGGATTCATAGGACCACGGCCGGTACCAATGGGCGCGGCCCAGGGCATCACTGCCGCGCAGCCCACGCCATGCAAGCGCTGGGCCATCACCAGGTCATCCGTGGTGTAGGCAAATACCGCAAAGCCATCTTTGCCTAGCTGGGTGGCAGCCTCCAGCGTCGCCATAAGGTCGGGCTGCAAGGTGTAGTCATCGCCAATGACCTCCAGCTTTATCCAGGATGTACCAAATATTTCCCGCGCCATGTGGGCCAAAGTAATGGCCTCTTGCGCGCTATGGCAACCCGCCGTATTGGGCAGCACGTGGCAACCCAGCGACTGAATTTTTTTCCAAAAATGGTTCCCGCCGCCGCTCTCAGGCTGCAAACGACGCAATCCGACCGTCAATACCTCGGTGGCGCTGGAGGTCGCCGCGTCACTGAGCACCTGTAAGGAGGGATAGTGCGCCGTTCCCAAAAACAGGCGGCTCTTGAGCTTGACCCCGGCAACCTGCCAACCGCCATCCGATTCATGGGTGTGTACGTTTGTTTGCATCTCAGCCTCCGGTAATGGGTGCGATGACGTCCACGCGATCACCTTGCGCAAGCGCGCGCTGCGGCCAATCGGCCCGATGCACCAACTGGTTGTTGATGGCGCAGGCCATCGCGGTGTCGAGCGCGTAGCCGCGTTCGAGCAGCAAGTCTTGCAAGCTGGGTGCACTCGTTTCGCACGGTGCACCGTTGACATGAATGGCAAGCGGGGTCATTTTGATGATTCCAGTAGGTTACGGGTTAAGGTCTCAACGAGCGCCGGAGCGCACAAGTAGCCATGGCGGTACAAACCATTGATATGCCAAATACCATCGCTGTGCTTGCAAGCGGGTTGGTCGTTGTCCAGTGCGGGTCGAAGTGCGCTGGACAAACTAATGACCCTCGCCTCGCCGAAGGCTGGATGCAGGCTGTGCAAGGCGCTGCCTAACTCCAGCATCGATCGCACGGTGACGGGGCCTACATCCTCTGATTCCAGTTCAGTGGCCCCGACCACAAACAGATGGTTCGGACGCGGCACCACGTAGAGCTGGTAGCGCGGATGCATGAGGCGCACCGGGCGCTGCAGTTCTACGCCTTTGCACTCCACGCGCAAGACCTCGCCACGCACGCCCCGCAGTTCGGGCAAAAGCGTCTTGCTCCCCACGCCTCGGGCGTCTACCACCCGGTCGACCGCAATATTGAGTTCTTCGCTGCCGCTTTGTTCGGTCGCGCGGCTGCCTCGCAAGCTGCGAGCTTCCAGGGTGTGCACGGCAACCTCGGTGTGCCACACGCCACCGAGACGGCGTATTTCCTGGGCCAAGGCGGCCATCCATTGGTCGTTGGCCAACTGCCCCTCACCCTGCAAATACAGGCCCTGGTTAAAGCGCCCGGCCAGGGCGGGTTCCAGTGTGGCAACCCCCGCGCCGTCAAGGCTTTGCACCTGGTGCTGGTAGGCAGCGGGCAGTTTGTGGTTCAAGAGGCGTGTGAAGTGTTCGAGGGAACTCTGGTCTGGACTGTGGGCTACGACCAGCGAACCCTGTTGTCGGTAGTAGACCGGGCGGGCATCTGCAGCCGTGTTGGCGGCAAATAGCTCGTCTAT
>CAMDKE010000022.1 GCA_945901215.1 Comamonas sp. lk | reverse complement strand
CTTTGGAAAACGCCAATTAACAGCCGGCTATTCACCGCCCCCAGCGAGCCATCTAAGGGCATTTGTGAGTGGCTGGGGCCATAAGCCAACCGGGGCTTTTCAGACGGTGACATGCTGGATTTCTTTGCTGCTGGTGCAGGACACAGCATCGCGCGGCCTCCCTTGTGCGTGCGAACAACGCGCCAAGACCTTGGCGTCGGATTGCAGGGGATAGCAGCGAAAAAATGTGTCGCAAACTCTGTGCTTGCGACACTGTGCTGTCGCAATGGACGGTTCACGCGGGCGGTGTTGCTGCTAAGTCATTGATTTCAATGGTCGCAACTTGTGGGCACGCATCTGGCTTGTCATGGATGTGCGCAGCACTTGTTTGCTGCCAATTCAAACTAAGGACCTGTATGACATTCACCCCGATTAAGGAAGCCCTTGCTGCATTTGCCCGAGGCCAAATGCTGGTCGTTGTGGACGACGAGGACCGCGAAAACGAGGGTGACCTGATTCTTGCCGCCGAACATGCCACCACCGAAGCCGTAGCTTTCATGGTGCGTCACACCAGCGGCATGCTTTGTGTTGCACTGCCCGGCGAGCGCCTGGATGCGCTGGAGCTACCCTTGATGGTGGAGCGCAACTCGGACTCCATGGGTACCGCCTACACCGTTACCGTCGACTACCGCCATGACACCACCACCGGCATTTCGGCAGCGGACCGCGGCGCCACCATCCGCGCCCTGGTTGACCCATTGGTCGGCTCCTCGGATTTCAACCGGCCCGGCCATGTGTTCCCGCTGCGCGCAGCCCCCGCAGGGGTGTTGGAGCGTCGTGGCCACACCGAGGCCACTGTGGACCTGGCCGTGCTTGCTGGCTTGCGTCCCGGTGGCGTGCTTGCGGAAATCGTCAATGAAGACGGATCCATGTCGAGGCGCAAGGACCTCGAGGTCTTTGTTCGGACGCATGGCCTGCCCATGATCACGATCGCGGATTTGGTCGCTTTCCGGCTGGCGCAGGCCGATGTTCGCAAGGAATCTGAGGCGCGCATTCCCACGCGCCACGGCATGTTTACAGCCCATGTCTACCAGGCACCCGACAGCCTGCACGAACACCTCGTTATGGTGATGGGCAACGTGAAGCACCAGAAAGATGTGCTGGTGCGGGTGCACTCGGAATGCCTTACCGGTGACACCTTTGGCTCGCTGCGTTGCGATTGCCGCCAACAACTAGAAGCATCCCTTGCAGCCATCGGTCGTGCGGGAAGCGGGGTGGTGGTCTATCTGCGTGGGCATGAAGGGCGCGGCATTGGCCTCACGCACAAGCTGCGCGCCTACGCCTTGCAGGATGATGGCTTTGACACAGTGGATGCCAACCTTCAATTGGGGCTGGAGGTGGACTCGCGCGACTACACCGTGGGCGCAAAAATTCTGCAGGACCTGGGCATCACCAGCATGCGCCTTTTGACCAACAACCCGGCCAAGTACCGCTGCATCGAGGAGTTCGGTCTGTGCATCTCGGAGAAGGTGGCGCTGCACACGACGCCGACCGATGAAAACCGCTCATACCTCGCTACCAAGAAGACAAGAATGGGACATACCTTGTAGGAATCCCTGCGCCAGGATGCGCCTGTTTCCACGCCGTAGAACCAATCGATTCGCTGCGCTTAACTGCACCACCCCATCGGCATCGACCTACCTATACGCAAACAACATGGCACCGGATCCTGACACTTTTTCGCTTCTCAAGGACACCATCCAACGCTTTATTCGGGCGCTTGGTCAGGCGCTTACCGTACTAGCGATTGGGGTACTTGTTTCAATCAGTTCTTCCAGGAGTGACATCGCGTTCTTTGCCGTTGCTGAGTAGGGATCGAATTCAGGGTGCGCCATCTGCACCATGGGATCATCTTTAGACAAATAAACAAGGGCCATAGACCATTGACCAAATCGCCGACTGGCAATCTCCTCCATGGATAAAAGCTCGATGTTGTGGTGGTGTCGATCAGCGATGATCCGAGAGTACAGAGCATTTACTTGCGCTCTTTCACCTTCCAACACTTGCAGCCATAAGCCTGAGCCTTGGCATAAAACACCGGTAATGTTTTGCTTTTTGTTATTGGCACTAGATTTTTCTAAAATCGACGTGGTGACTGTCGTGGTGATCGGACCTACTGATTGGCTGACATACAAAAGTCGTACGAGCATGTTTGGCTCCTTTTAGAAACTGGGAACGCAACTGGGAACGCAATTGATAGAGGGTTTCTTTTGCTAATTGCTCGATTGATGTTAACGCATGCCTGCGTGTTTGGTGAACTTGGCAGGGTGCCCTTTCCTTTGCACGCGCACCCCCTCAAAACCCTTGTCATACGGCAGCCTTCCGGGTTGCGCAATCCACAAGTAGTCGTAGTTTTTCCACGACTAGCCAACTAGGGCTCAATGCCCAACTCGGTCAGCGGCTCGCTAGGCGGATTCAACCGGCCTTCGCAACACTGGAAGCCCAGGTGATTCGGTAGTCGAGGGAATGTCCAATGCGCTCTGAGAAGCGGGTGACCGACTTGGCCGCCATCCGTTCGCTTAAGCTTACCGGGATCAATGTGGTGAGCCATTCGCCAACACCTTGGCGCTCGCCCTCTGGCTTACGTGGGCCTGCGCTTGGCTTGTAACCCACCGTGGCCCCTCGCTTGTCAGCCAGCGCAAGCAGGTCGTACAGATCACGAAACAGGATGAAGGAGGTGTCGTTTTGGTGCATGGACCAGTTCGCCGCCGGAAGGAAGTCGATCAGGTGGATCAGCTGGTAGTTCAGGGCGATCCAGAAGTCTTCTCCGCTCAAGGTGATGGGTGCGTTGTCGATCACCCGATGGAAGGCGATGGAAGCAATGGCATCGGCGCGTCGGGCGTGCCTGCGCAATTCCTGGCGCAGCGGGCCGGCGTAGAGCAAGCGCAAAACCGACGGAAACGCTTGCACCTGCCTCCACTCCCAGGGCGTCATCAGCGGGCGCAGCGCCGGAATCTTGTCGGCGGTCATTGCGAAGGTGTTGGTACCGGTTCCGAGGATGGAGTGCAGCAGCATCACAAGAGGGGAGTGCTGCGGGTAGTGCTGCACGGTGTACTCAAAGCAAAAGTACAGGTGGTCGAGGAACGAACCGTCGGCATGCTCCACATTGAAGTCGCACTCGCTGACCAGGAAGTCCATCAGTTCGGTGCTCACGCCGGGCAGTGGGTGCGCAGCCCGGGCAGCCGCGTATTCGGTCTGCACGACTTTAGTCGCAGCGCCGTCCCAGCGGGCTTGCTTGCCTACCCGGGTGTTCATGACGAAGCGGGCAGCCTTGCCTTCCAGGGTTTTGAAGATTGTGCGGTTGAGGTCGAAGTTCGGGATTGGCTCGATCACGACCTTGCCTGTGTGCTCAAGCGCGGCGCCACGGGCAATAGCGGCTTTGCGTTGGGTAGTGGGATCGGGACGCACGGCGGCAGACTGCTGCATGGGAGCCTCAATGTCAAAAAAAGGGTCAGTGTAGCGGCCAAGCATCGCCTCTTTGGGCTCTAATCCGGCCTTCCGGGGCAGTGGTTTGGTCGGTCTGCAACGTTCTGGTACTTCCAAGCGAGTGAGCCAAATCCTTTCGATGCGGTTTGTCTCCTTTGCCGGGACCCAGTAGCAAATAGGCATCATTTCTTAGATTTGGAGATGTGCGCCACGCCTGCGGGGCAGGTTCACTTTTTTATGATCAACGTTTCTTCAGACTGGAGTTCATGCGGATGAAACATGCGATGTTCTGCGTAACCCTTTTCATGGGCACCGTATATGCCCAAGTGGGTGACAAAGTGGTTCTGCCTCAGTTTGCGATTGACAGAACCGAAGTCACCATTGGGCAATTCGACCGCTATGTGCGTGCCACGGGCACCACCACGCGGGCTGAAAAAGAGGGTGGCGGCTTTGAATACGGGGCGGGTTGGGAGCGTCGACCCGGGTGGTCCTGGCGTAAGCCCGATGGTCAGACGGCGAGTTCAGACATGCCTGCCGTTCATTTGGATTTTGCAGAGGCGCAAGCCTATTGCCGGTGGGCGGGTGGCCGTTTGCCCACAGGAGCGCAGTGGCAAGCAGCAGGCTTTACAGAGCTGCGCGATTCGCCCCCAGTGCCTTGGCAGCAAGGCCGAACTTATCCATGGGCCACGGGCGACAGCCCAGAAGGTGCCAACACGAGTGAGACCGATCCATGGCCTCGCGCTGCGCCCGCAGGCGCTACGAGACCAGGCGTCAATGGCTTGTATGACATGGGGGCCAATGTGTGGGAATGGACCACCGACAGCCCCGACGGCAAGGGGCGTGAGCGACGCACGGTGGGCGGCTCTTGGTGGTACGGCACATTCAATATGAAGGCCGATGTGCAGGCATTTAAACCTGCAGATTTTTATGCGGTATACATCGGGTTTCGGTGCGTGTACGAACGGTAGTTTCGTGCTAATTTAAAGCTCAAAGCACCTATAACGCCAGGCCGGAGACAGTTGCGAGCAAGCCGGGCTTTCGCGACGCGCCCTGCCTTTCATCGTGGGTGTAGGCTTGGGCTTAAGACCCCTATCAGCGATACCATTCAAACCCATTATTCGACCGCCCATGACCGCCCAAACCACCCTCGCCCAATCGCTGACGCTGTCAAACGGTATCTGCATCAAAAATCGCCTATGTAAATCCGCCATGTCCGAGGCCCTGGCCACCCGCGACGGCGCGCCAACGCCGGAGCTGTTGCGCTTGTACGGCGCATGGGCAAGCGGTGGGATCGGCTTGTGCGTCACTGGCAATGTCATGATCGATGCCAACGCCATTGGCGAGCCTGGCAACGTGGTGATTGAGGACCGCAAGCATTTAGTGGCTTTGCAGAGTTGGGCCCAAGCAGCAACTGCCAATGGCACCCAATGCTGGGTACAACTCAACCACCCAGGCAAACAAGCACCAAAAGGGCTTAACCGTGAAACGGTGGCCCCTTCTGCGGTGCCCTTTAGATCCGATATGAAAGCGTTTTTCGCCACCCCGCGCGCTTTGGAAGACGGCGAAGTCCAAGCACTGGTGCATCGTTTTGGCGTGGCCGCTGGCGTGGTCAAGCAAGCGGGCTTTTCCGGGGTTCAAATCCACGGCGCCCACGGCTATTTGGTAAGCCAATTTTTATCACCCCACCACAACACGCGCATCGATGCCTGGGGTGGCACTGCGCAAAAACGCCGGCATTTTGTGTTGGAGGTGTACCGCGCGATGCGAGAGGCTGTGGGGCCCGCGTTTCCCATCGGAATCAAGCTCAATTCAGCAGACTTTCAGCGCGGCGGCTTTACCGAAGAAGAATCAATCGAGACGATCCGCGCCTTGGCCGATGCGGGGATTGATTTGATTGAAATTTCAGGTGGCACGTACGAAGCGCCGGCAATGACAGGCATCAAAAATAAGGCGCAGCCGGAGAAAAAGGAAAGTACGAGACAACGCGAAGCCTATTTTTTAGAGTTTGCAGAAAAAGCCCGCCAAGCCGTGCGAACGCCGCTTGTCGTTACCGGTGGCTTTCGCAGCGCCCAAGGCATGGCCCAGGCGATTCACTCGGGCGCTGTTGACATGGTGGGCATTGCCCGCATCATGGCCATAGAGCCTGATGTGCCATCGCGACTGCTCGCTGGCAACCCGCCGCAACACACCATCAAGCCCCTGCGCACCGGAATCAAAGCGATTGACAACATGGGCTTGTTGGAAGTGAGCTGGTACACCGGCCAACTCAAGCGCATCGGGCGGGGTGCATTGCCTCTGCCCCATGAATCCGCTTTGTGGGTATTTGTAAAGCAAGCGTTTCAAATGGTCTTTGCCGGTAAAAAGAAACGCCAAGCTACCAAGCTTCGCGCCACCTAAGCAAGGGTAACGGCGTTTTTGCTTTCCTTGAAAATCCCGTCGGTTTGGGTTGAGTACCCCATTCACGGTCTAATGTGCATGATGAGCACGCCAACCCGCTAGGAGATCTTATGAACCCGACCGCAATTCTTCGCCACTACGATTCTGCTCAACTCTGGCCCACTGCGCCCAGCAACGATGGGTCTTTCGGCATGGACGCGGCCTACCAAGCCGCCCTTGCTGTGCGAGGCCTGCGGATCGCTCGTGGAGAGGCGCCACGGGGATTCAAAGTGGGTTTCACAAACCGGAACATCTGGCAGCGGTATGGCGTCTTTGCCCCCATCTGGGGAACGGTCTACGACTCAACGCTGAGTTTTTGTGAAGGCGACAGTGTCGTCCTGCTCAAGGGGGCTTGCCAAGCGCGCCTGGAACCTGAGGCGGTGTTTGGCATGAGGAAAACGCCACCCGCGCATGCATCGCTGGATGACTTGTTTGATGCACTGGAGTGGGTGGCTCCTGGATTCGAAATCGTCCAGTCTCATCTTCAGGACTGGAAATTTAAGGCTCCAGATACCGTTGCCGACGGTGGATTACACGCGCGTTTGGTGGTGGGCAAGCAAGTGCCGGTTCGGGCAATTGCCTCCAATGCCGCTGAACTCCACAGCCTTATGGCTAGCGCACGAGTCAATTTGGTGAAGGACGGGCAGGTCTTGGAAAGCGGGGGCGGCGTCAATGTTCTTGATGGCCCTTTGCTGGCCTTACAACACTTCCTGAAGGAACTCAGAGCCTGCTCTGGTGCACCCGATCTGCTGCCCGGCGACGTGATTACAACTGGAACCTGGACGGACGCGTGGCCGGTAGCGCCGGGCGAGAAATGGCAGGCAGACTTCGTGTCTCCTCTGTCACGTTTGCAGGTTGAATTTACTTAACCCGTCGTGTGGCTTGGTTCGAACTGAAACGCTCCCACGCCTCCATCCGTAAACGCCACGCTAAGTACTAGCGCAGCGACCCCCTGCAACGCAACAACTTCCCGGCCCATTCAAGACCGCGTTGCACTGCTTCAATCTGCGGTGGATGCTGTTAGACGATAGGGCGCGCGTTAAGGCGCAAATGCTCACCCACCCCACAAAGTGGAAAGCGGAGCGGCCCAGATGCCATCGCCCAACGGCATCGTCTCGTCACCGTCATACAACAGAATTCCCATGTTGAACTGACCGCCCGCCAGGCTCGCCAACTTCTTGAGTCCGCGTAGATCATCTTTCGTGACCGTGGCAGAAGCCTTGACTTCGACCCCCACCAGTTGCCCAGCTGCATTCTCGATCACCACATCGACCTCGTGCTTGTCTGCGTCACGGTAATACATCAGGCGGTAGTCGCCTTCCGATGTGGTGGTGTGCTTGAGCAATTCTGCAAAGACGAAAGTTTCCAACACATTGCCAAACCGGGTGCGGTTCTGGTGGACTTCCTCCGTCGTCAGGTCAAGCAAAGTGGCAAGTAATCCAGAGTCTAAGAACTGCAACTTAGGCGTCTTGACCACACGGTTGAGGCGGTTGTGCGCCCATACATCCACACGTTTGAGCAAATACATCTGCTCAAAAACGCTGATATAGCGCGAGGCCGTTTTGCCATCAAGGCCAACCTGACCACTGAGTTTGGTGTAGTTGCACATTTGCCCGGCGGTATGTGCCAACGCGCTGAGCAAGCGAGGCAATTGGTCAAGTTTCTCAATCCCGGCGATGTCGCGCACATCCCTCTGGATCATGGCGTCCATGTACTGCCGTGCCCACGTGTTGCGTCGCTTGACCGACGGGCGAGAAATCGCCTCAGGGTAACCGCCACGCAGCACGCGTTCAACTAAAGACTGGCCTTGGGTTCGCGCCACTGAATTCAAAATCTTTCCCGTGAAAGCGCCGTCGATCCAGTTGGCCGAATGCCCCTCGATTTCGCTTTGTGACAGGGGTAGGAGGGCCAGAGTTTCCATCCGCCCGGCAAGCGAGTCGGCCACGGTGGGCAAGGCCATGAGGTTGGCCGATCCGGTCAACAGAAAACGTCCGGGGCGACGGTCTGCATCTACACTTTTCTTGATCGCTAGAAGTAGCTGCGGTGCGCGCTGAATTTCGTCAATTACTGCACGGTCCAAGCTGCGGATCATGCCCACCGGATCTTCGCGGGCCGACAGCAGTGTCAGTTGATCGTCAAGCGTCAGGTAGCGCAGCCCCTTGTCATTTGCGATCTTGCGTACAAGCGTGGTTTTACCGGATTGGCGTGGACCCGCTAAAAGCACAACCCGCGTGTCTTGCAGCGCCTCGGCAATGCGTGGCTCAATCCACCGGGGGTAGAGGGCGCTTGTGTTCATGAGTCCACTTTATCAGAAATTACGGAAACGTAGCTCGTAAATTACGGAATTAAAGATCAATAAATCTGGACTGGAGAATCAGCGATCGCAGGAAAAATGACACCACCACTCGCTACGTTTGTAGCGTCAAAATTTCGTCTTAGCGCACGGAGGTACGGGCGCAAAGCGCGCAGCTTTCGTAAACCACCCGTAAAAAAAACTTCGGTCGCGTAGATGCACTTTATGGATTGGTTTATCAGACGGGACACGCACTTGCAAACATACTCAACATTACTCAATCGCTGCCAACCGGTGGGGCTTTGGAGTTCACAATTTCCGCAAACTTAGCCGCCATCGTCGGATTGCCACGCGTGAGCTTCTTGATCGTCACGTCTTGGGCCTTTTCATTGGCCAGGCGCAGGTTGTTCTCTGAGCCTAGAAGTGCTGATCTGGTTTTTTGCAGGTGATCGATGGACTTGTCAATTTCTTCAATGGCTTTTTTGAAGTGGTTGGAAGCCAGGTCGTAGTTCCGGGAGAACGCGGACTTGAATGTCTCCAAGTTGGTCTCGAAGTTGGTGATGTCGATGTTTTGCGACTTCACCAGCGCGAGCTCGGTTTTGTACGCCATAGAGTTCTTCGCTGCATTGCGAAGCAGCGTGATGATGGGTATGAAAAATTGGGGCCGCACCACGTACATCTTGTCGTAGCGGTGCGAAACATCCACGATCCCCGTGTTGTAGAGCTCGCTCTCAGGCTCTAGCAGCGAGACCAATACCGCGTACTCGCAGCCTTTCTCGGTACGGTCCCTGTCCAGTTCCTTGAGAAATTCCTCATTCTTCTTCTTGGTGGCAGTGGTGTCATTTTCGTTTTTCATCTCGAACATGATGGACACGATCTCAGTGCCCGCGTCGTCCTTGTCCCGAAAAATGTAGTCGCCCTTGCTGCCGCCCTTGGCGTCGTTGTCTTTCTCAAAGTACGCTTTTTGGAACGCCGTGGCCCGCAGGCGGTTGAACTCGGTCTCGCAGTGCTGCTCCAGGGTTTCACCGACCATCTTGGTGGATAGGCGGGCTTTCATGTCCCGCAGGCGCTCGATGGCGTCGTCCCGGTCCTTGATCTGCGTTTCGTACTTCTCCTTGAGCCCATTTGCGGCGAGTTGCTTTTCCATCTCAGAGCGGCTCAGGTCGTTCTTCAAGGCCTCACGTTCTTTCTCAACCGCGCTGAGAGCCTCATTGATGGCGAGCTTTTGCGCGGTTTCTTTGGCTTCCAGCTGGGCCTTGAGGGATTGGATTTCCGCCTCCTTGGCAGAAGCGGTCTTTTGCAACTGGTTGGCCAACTCGGCTTTGGCCAAGCTTTCAGCGGCTTCTCTGTCCTTTTGTTCCTGCTGCAGCTTGTTGGCCAGGGCGTCACGCTCTTTTTCCAGGGCGCCCAGCGCCTGCGTAACTGCGAGTTGCTGGGACACCTGCGCTGATTGGAGCTGGCCTTTGAGTTCTTGTATGGCAGCATCTTTGACCGCTGCTGCCTGTTGGAGTTCGCCGGCTAGCTTGGTCCGCGCAAGTTCGATTGCGCTGTCTTTTTCTTTTTCAGCCAGCGCCAGCCGATCGTGCAACTGCTGATCGAACTCGCTGTCGCGCACTTGTTTGAGTATGTCGGCGTACCCGGTCTCATCAATCTTGAAGGCTTTAGAGCAGTGTGGGCAGATGATTTCGTGCATATGAATCGTTCAAAGGGAAGGTGCTTTTGACCACCAATATGCCTGGCCCCAGAAGTAAGGGAAGCAAGGCAATCAGCTTAGTGCCGCATTGTCCACCCATGCTGCCACAGGCAATCCTCGCCAGCGGCTAGTTGTTGGAACCGACTTTTGACCGATCCACCATTGGCGGCTGCTATACCGCGCCCGGTAGCACGTTCAAGGTCATCGCGCTGGGTCACAGGAAATCGGCAGAATGGGGCGATTTGATGTTGGGGTCAACACCGTGAACTTTGATTTTTCGGGGACAGGGCAAATTTGGCCATCTTGATGAACAGGACAAGCACCATGACAAACCCTTATTTATTTGGCGTGCTGGCGGGTATTGCGGCGCTGTTGGCTGGCTGTGGTGACATGGCAAAGTTGCCGCCTCAAGCCGACATGGGTGCGCAGCCGGTGCTGCTAGCCCCGCTCAAGCAACTGCTGCCGACTGTGAACATTGCACCGGCCAAGGGCTGGCCCGACGGCGTGCTCCCGCAGCCCATGGCCGGCTTGCAGGTGACGGCGCTGGCGCGCGGGCTGGACCATCCGCGCTGGGTCTATGTGCTGCCCAACGGGGACGTGCTGGTGGCCGAGAGCAACAAACCGGCCAAATCCGCCAACGCGCCATTCAGCCTGATGGGCTGGATCGCTGACCGTGTGATGACGCGGGCCGGTGCGGGCGTGGTCAGTGCCGACCGCATCACCTTGTTGCGCGATGTGGACGGCGATGGCGTGGCCGAAACACGCAGTATTTTTTTGCAAGGCCTGCGCTCGCCTTTTGGCATGGCGCTGGTGGGCAATGATTTTTATGTGGCCAACACCGACGGCATCGTGCGCTTTGACTACCTGCCCGGCCAGACCCGCATCAGCACTGCGGGCACCCCGGTAGTGGACTTGCCGGGCGGCCCGATCAACCACCACTGGACTAAGAGCCTGATTGCCAGCCCCGACGGGCGTAAGCTCTATGCGACAGTCGGCTCAAACAGCAACGTGGGCGAAAACGGCATGGCCGTTGAAGAAGGGCGCGCTGCCATTTGGGAGGTCGATTTATCCACGCGCAGCAAACGCCTGTTTGCCAGCGGCTTGCGTAACCCCAACGGCATGGGCTGGGCGCCCGGCACCGGCACGCTTTGGACGGTGGTCAATGAGCGCGACGAACTGGGTAGTGACTTGGTACCCGACTACCTGACCTCGGTGAGAGACGGCGCGTTTTACGGCTGGCCTTACAGCTACTTCGGGGCCAACGTGGACACCCGCGTCAAGCCGGCGCAGCCTGATTTAGTGGCGAGCGCCGTGTCGCCCGACTATGCGCTGGGCGCGCATGTGGCGCCGCTGGGCATGGCCTTTGCCCGCGGGCCTGGCGCGTCGGCCTCAGCGCCGGCCAGCTTGCCGGCGCAACTCGCTGACGGCGTGTTTGTCGGCGAGCATGGCTCATGGAACCGCCAGCCGCACAGCGGCTACAAGGTGGTGTTTGTGCCTTTTGAAGCGGGCCAGCCCAAAGGGCTGCCGGTCGATGTGCTGACCGGTTTTTTAAGCCCCGAGGGCAAGGCCTACGGCCGGCCTGTGGGCGTGGCGATAGACGCACGCGGCGCCCTGTTGGTGGCCGACGACGTGGGCAAAGTGGTCTGGCGCGTCAGCGCCAAGCAGGCCGCCGAACGCTGACAATTTCGCGCCTATAAGGAGCCCCCTCGTTTGCAGTGCAATAAGTGACGGTACGCAAACCCAGCACGGGCGCTGGGGTGGGCTTGGGCAGGTAGCACGGCGTCGTGGATGCTTACGGTTAGTTTGATGCCCCCGATTCCGACTAAGTAATCCGCCTGCCCTTACAGATCGGTCGTCTGCCAGTTCCCACGTCCATTGCTGGCAAGCAATGCCGCACGCAAACCGGCACGGTCGGACGCATAGTCGCGCAAAATCGTGCTGGAGCGCTGCGTACTCGCCCAGTGGGATGCCGTCAAGAGCGGTGCGTCTTGTGCCTCAGGAAGGTGGCGACCGCGCATGAGGTCTGACATGCGTTCAGCCAGGGCCAAGGTGGGTGCATTCAAATCCCCCGCCGTGGCTTGGGGCATGACCGAGGCATCGACCACCCGCAGCCGTTCAATCCCGCGCACCCGCCCGTCGGGATGGGTAACGGCATCGCGGTCGGTGCCCATGCGGCAGGTGCCGCATGGGTGGTAGGCGCTTTCCACCTTGCGCTTGATGAACGCGTCCAGCGCAAGCTCGCTGGTCGCATCAGCCCCTGGTGCCAATTCCCGTCCGCGGTAGGGTGCCATCGCCGGCTGGGCAAAGATCTCGCGCGTCAGCCCAATGCAGGCGCGCAATTCCAGCCAATCGTCCGGATGCGTCATGTAGTTAAAGCGCACGCGCGGCAGGCTCTCAGGCCTGGCGTCGCGCAGCCGCACCCAGCCCCGGCTTTTCGAGCGCTTGGTGCCGACGTGAACCTGGTAGCCGTGGCCGGACGCCAAAGACTTCCCGTCATAGGAAATAGCCAAAGGTAAAAAGTGGTACTGAATGTCGGGATAGACAATGCCAGCGCGGCTGCGAATATGCCCGCCGCTTTCGAAATGATTGGTGGCTCCCAAGCCCCTGTGCGTCAGCAACCACTGCACTCCAATCTTGGCTTTGCCTAGCAAGGACACGGCCGGGTATAAAGTGATCGGCTGTGTGCATTCCTGCTGAATGTAGAGCTCCAGGTGGTCCATCAGGTTTTCACCCACGCCGGGGCTGTGGTGCACCACTTCAATCCCGAGGTCGCGCAATTCCTGCTGGGGGCCAACGCCAGAGCGCTTGAGGATGGCGGGCGACATGATGGAACCAGCAGACAAGATGACTTCCTGTGACGCGCTTGCAAAACGGCGCTGTCCATTGACGGAAAACTGTACGCCGGCCGCACGGCGCTGCGCAATCTGGATTTTGTCAACCAGCGCCCCGGTCACCACCCGTACATTGCCGCGCGCCATGGCGGGCCGCAGGTAAGCCACGGCAGCACTGCAACGTCTGCCATCGCCCACGTTCATCTCCATAGGGCCAAAGCCTTCGTGTTGGCGTTGGTTCATATTGGGGGACAAGGCATAGCCCGCTTGGGCACCGGCCTGCACAAATGCCTGGTACAGCGGATTTTTTTCATTGCCCCGCGTCACTTGGATTGGGCCGCTCGTGCCGCGCAGTGGCCCGCCGCCCGCCACGGCCTCCAGGCGCTGAAAATAGGGGAGCACGTTGGACCAACGCCAACCTTGCGCGCCCAAAGCCTCCCACAATTCGTAGTCCATGGGGTTGCCGCGCACCCAGCACATGCCGTTGATAGAGGACGATCCGCCCAAACCCTTGCCGCGTGGCAAGTTCACCACACGCCCGTCCAGGCCCGGCTCGGGTTCCGTGGCCATGCCCCAGTTAAATCGTGGCGTGTTCATCGGAATCGACAGTGCCGATGGCATCGCAACGATGGTCGCCCGGTCGCTGCCGCCCGCTTCCAAAACCAAAATGCGCAGCTTAGGATCTTCCCCCAGGCGGCTGGCCACCACACATCCCGCAGACCCGGCGCCTATCACGATGTAGTCATAGCGACCTTCGTCGCGCACCGTGTCGCCAGCGCCAGCCGAAGTCATTCCACAATCACATAAAACTTCAACACGTCTACGGGTTGGCGCCAGACGCCCTTAAATCCTTTGGGAACCAAAAAGGCATCCCCTTGGCGAAAAGTTTCGCTGGTATGCGCGTACTCCAGCGTCACTTCACCTTTCAATATAACCATGAATTCATCGCTTGGGTAGCTGTCGTACTTTTCCGTGTAGGCGGTAGAGCGCCAGATTCCGGCGCGCAGCTTTGCCTGCGGGCGTTGGAAGTAAGCAAAGTCATGGCCTAGAGGCAATCCTGCCAAAAGTTCAGCGTGCTCCAGCGGAATGTCGGCAAGGTCTTTCCAACCTTCAGGGCCGGTGGGCGAAAAACGGATGGGAACGGTCATTGAAATTCCTGGTGGTCTGGTGAAGGGCGCCCGGACATAGCGCCAAGCGTGGGCTTGAACTTTATCGACAGCCGGGCAACATCCACAAGTGATAAGATTTCTGCAAGCGTCACTAGAAGTTATTCCAAAGGAGTTCTGAAATGCGGAAATGGCGGTCACTGACGGCATTGCGTGCCTGCGAAGCCGTGGCCCGCACCGGCAGTGTTTCTGCTGCTGCGGCAGAGCTGCATGTGACGCATCCCGCCATCAGCAAGCAAATAGCGCTGCTGGAGGAGGACATGGGGTGCGCTTTGTTTGAGCGCACCGGCAACCGGATCCGCTTGACCGATGCAGGTCAGGAGCTTTACGCCGGACTAAAGCAAGCGTTCGATTTGATTTCCGCCACGACAGAAAGCGTGGCGCGGCGCTCAGAGCAAGGCCACCGGGTGCGCTTGTTGGTTTGCCGGGATTTTGCGTCGGGCTGGCTGGCCGGGCAGCTGGGCGTATTTTTGGTCGCCAACCCCGGCATTTCCGTCGAAATAACGACAGAGAAAAACGACAACTTTCGCCCCGGCGAAGATTTTGACTTCCGCATTTTTTATGGGATGCACGGCCTGCATGGCGGCGACGCGCTCCAGGAGAGCGAGCTGTGCCGCTGGATTGATATTCCGGTTTGCACCCAAGACTTTGCGGATCGCTACTTGCAGGCGGGGCAGCGCGTCTGCGACGCGCCGTCTCTGGTGGACAACAACTACGATGTCTGGGAGGAGTGGTGCCATTACGCTGGCTTTGATCCCGGAGGCGAACGCCTGCACCGCACGCTGTTCAATGAAACCACGATGTGCGTTTCGGTTGCGGCGTCGGGCGGGGGACTCACGATTGGAGACAGCTTCCTGACGCTGCCGTTGGTTCTCTTGGGTGAGCTCATCGTGCCGTTTGGATCAGGGGTTGTCAGCGCCATGACCTATTCGCTTTTTACGTCCGGGAAATCAGGCACCTCGGCGGCGGCCAACCGCTTTGAGCAGTGGCTGCGCTGCGCTGTTGCGGCCTACCAATCGACAGTGCAGGAGCAACTGGCGCTGCGCGGCATTCGCGTCGTTGAGCGCACGCCGTAGGCCTTCTTATGTACCTGCGGGACAGCTCGACGTATCCAACGCATATCGCAGCAAAGTAGTTTTTGCAGATGACCTATTTCTGAACTAATGGAATATGGAGAAGCGCTAGATTTTTTAACTAAGCCGCTTTTGATTTAATGCAGATAGTTTTTAAGCAGTAAATTGTTCACATACGAATCTTATTTGTGAATAATCTACTTAACAAAAGGAGATAGCGCCATGGCCCTACCAATACGAGAAGTCACTAAAGAAGAAATGTTGAAACGTGTAGCCTTCTTCAAAGACTTGGTGTCAAGCAAGATGCCGCTCATGGATGCGGTTTTACCCGAGTTTCAGCGTGAGATTTTCAGCATCATTGGTAGCGGTGTGATCGAGGATGCCCAGGTTGTCCCTCCAATTACTGCT
>CAMDKE010000021.1 GCA_945901215.1 Comamonas sp. lk | reverse complement strand
CAGGAAGTCAATGGGCTGATCGAAGAACGCGTCGTTATGCACCTCCAGCAGCGCCGGGAACGCGTCTTGGGACTTGAAGGCCGCCAATTGCAGCTCCGGCGTGAGCGTCATCATGCTGATGAATTCGGCTGCGAGCGCCTTGTTTTTGGCGCCTTTGGGGATGCTGTAAAAGCTGCCACCCCAAGACGCCCAGGCTTTTTCGGGCAGTTGGGCGGCACGCCACTGGCCCTTGGTGTCGGGGGCGAGCCAGTTATTCAGGTGACCGGCCAGCCACGCGCCCGACATTTGCGTGGCAATCGTGCCGCGCTTGAAGCCCTCAGACCACTCGCTCGACCACGCGGCAATCTTGCCGTCGAGCTTTTGCTCGCGCACTTTTTTGGCCAGCTCAAAGGCGCGTACAAAGCGCGGCGAATCGACCAGCACCTTGCCACTTTTGTCGATGTACAGGCCGTCCCCGGTTTGCAGGTTGGAGCGGATGACGATGTCTTTGATATCGCGCGCATGGGCCATCAGGTAGGCACCGGTGACCGCCTTAATCTTGCCGCCCGCACCCACATACGATTCCCAGGACTGGGTCAAGTCGGCCTCGGACACGCCGGCTTTTTTCAAAATGTCGGTGCGGTACAGCAGGGTGCCGGGCCCAATGTCGGTCGGAATGGCCACTTGCGCGCCCGAGTTTGCGGTGCCCTGGCGCCAGGCGAATGGCACAAAGCGCGCTTGCTGGGCTTTCATGTTGTAGGGCGCACCAGCCAGGTCTTCCAGGCCGCCGCCTTCGGCAAAACGGCCCACATAGCCGTATTCCAGCGCCATCACGTCGGGCAGGTTACTCGACGTGGACAGCGCCGTCGTCATGGCCGTGTGGTGGTCGGCGTAGGCGCGGCTGGTGATCTTGATCTCGACGTTCGGGTGCTTTTTCTTCCAGGCGGGGATGGCGGCCTTGGCAATTTCGTCAACCGCCGGAAATGCCGCAATCGTCAGCGTTTGCTGCGCCTGCACGCTGAAAAAGGCGCTGCCCGCCATCAGCAGCGCAGTGGCGAGCCAGTTTCCAAACGGTGGGCGTGCCATGGGGCAACTCCTAAATTTGTCTGAAGCGGCTGGCGATGCAACCGAATGAAAAAAGCGGCTTGAAAGCGCTTTCATGGAATTATAGGAAGCAGGCAGCTTTGCGCAAGCTAGGGTATTCCCCAGCCCCGCCTAGAGGCGAACTCGGGCGCTGGAGCCGCGCACCAGCAGTTCGGGCAGCGGCAGTACGGCGGTGGGTTGGGTGCCGGCAATCATTTGCAGGATGGAAGCCCCCGCCAGGCGACCGAGCTCATAGGCCGGCTGGTGGATGGTGCTCAAGGGGGGCGTGGCATAGACCGAGTTGGGCAAATTGTCAAAGCCCACCAGCGACACATCCTCTGGAACACGCAGGCCATGCTGAAACAGGCCCAAAGCGGCACCTGCGGCCATCTGGTCGTTGGCGGCAAAAATGGCGGTAAATTTGCGCTTCTTTGCCACCAGGTGGTTGACAGCTTCGAGCCCGCTGACTTCGTGGTACTTGCCCGGCACCACCAGCTGGGGGTCAAAAGCGACACCGGCTGCTTGCAGCGCTGCGCGGTAGCCGCGGTGGCGCTCTGCGGCGTCCGGGTGTTCTTCGTCACC
Source organism: Comamonas sp. lk (assembly GCA_945901215.1). Taxonomy (GTDB): domain Bacteria; phylum Pseudomonadota; class Gammaproteobacteria; order Burkholderiales; family Burkholderiaceae_C; genus Allorhodoferax. The sequence goes on along the minus strand of CAMDKE010000021.1, from coordinate 13,779 downwards.
GGTAATGAAGGCAATTTGCCTGTGGCCAAGCGATAACAAGTGCTCGGTTGCGCGCAATGCGCCGGTAAAGTTGTCGAACTTAAGCGAAAACAATTGCGCAGCCCGCAACTCGCGCCCGGTCACCACCACCGGCAGCGCCTGCGCGCAGGCCTGCAGCGCAGCGTCGGACAGGCGCGGCATCAGCACCACAATGCCGTCCACCCGGCGCGCATGCAAAGCTTCCAAACAACGCGCCTCGGCCACCGGATCCCAGTGCGCGCTCATGAACAGCGGGCTGTAGCCCATGGGGTCGAGCTCGTCTTCAATGCCCCGCAGGGCCGCTCCGTAAAACGGGCTGTCGATGGCCTGCGTCACCACGCCAATGCTGAAAGTGCGGCCACCAGCCAGGCCGCGCGCCAGCGGATTGGGCACAAAGCCCAGGGTCTTGGTGGCCTCTACCACTGCCTCGCGCTTGGCGTCGCTCACCACCGCCGTGCCGTTGAGGATGCGCGACACCGTGCTGGGCGAAACTCCTGCAAGCTTGGCCACCATTTCCAGCGTTACGGGCGGCTTGCCCGCAGCGCGCGGAGGCGCGGGATCGTTATTTTTGTTTTCCATTCGCATTCACAATAAATAGTGGGCATCCCATAGCCCTGTAGTTTTGAAAGCGCATTCAATCTTAACCGCTATCAACGGACTTCTATTTCGGTTGCGGCATCGTGTTACGGCATCGTCATTAGTAAGTACTTGGAATCTTGTGCTTCGCGAGTTCCCCGATAATCCACGCATGTCCTCCGTTTCCCCTCGCCCCTGGGCGCTCTACCTAGCCACATTTTTGACGGCACTTTTGGCTGCTGCGAGCGCGGTGTATTGGGCGCTGGGCGTTGCTGGCGTGGCGGGTCAGCACACGCCGCGCGCCTCTGTTTTGGTGGGTTCCGTTGCGCCGGATCCAAAGGACCTGGCCCGCGCTTTAGGCGGCGACCTCGCTCTCCAAACCAAGCCGGTTGAAACTACCAGCACCCAGTACCAATTGCTCGGCGTCGTTGCCGGCCCGGTGGGCAAAGGGATTGCGTTGATGGCGACTGGCAACTCCGCGCCTAAGGCCTACCGCGTGGGATCAACGCTTGAGGGCGGGCAGGTGCTTCAGTCGGTGTCCAAGCGCGGTGCGCTGCTGGGGACAACGCAACTTGAGCTGCCCCAATTAACGAACCCCTGATGCCGGTCAAAGGAATCGAAAACGATGGCTTGCAATCCATTACATAGCACCGCGGGCGCCCAGGAAGTTCGTGTAAGCTCAAAATCAGTCCCCAACCTACCCCCACCTCCCAGAGGAGCGATTCCATGCAAATAGGCGTACCCGCCGAGACCGCAGCGGGTGAAACCCGCGTAGCTGTCACCCCGGAAACAGTGAAAAAATTGATTGCCCAAGGCCATGCGGTGCGGGTCCAAGCCGGTGCCGGCGTGGCCGCAAGCGTGACCGACGAGGCCTACGCTGCGGCCGGCGCCGAAATCTGTGATGCCGCGGCGGCTTTTGCCAGTGCACTGGTGCTCAAAGTAGTAGCCCCCAGCAGCGAAGAGCTGACCCATATGGCCAGTGGAGGGGCGTTGGTGGGCATGCTCAACCCCTTTGATGCGGCGGGCTTGCAGCGCTTGGCCAGTGCAGGCCTGACCAGTTTCGCCCTCGAAGCCGCACCACGCACCACCCGGGCTCAGAGCATGGATGTGCTCTCCAGCCAGGCCAATATTGCGGGCTATAAGGCGGTGATGGTGGCCGCTGACAAATACCAGCGCTTTTTCCCCATGCTGATGACGGCTGCGGGCACGGTCAAGGCTGCGCGCGTGGTGATTTTGGGCGTGGGCGTTGCTGGTTTGCAGGCCATTGCCACGGCCAAGCGCCTGGGCGCGGTGATTGAAGCGTCCGACGTGCGCCCCAGCGTCAAGGAGCAAATCGAGTCCCTGGGCGGCAAGTTCATTGAAGTGTCCTATGACACCCCAGAAGAAAAAGAAGCCGCCGTAGGCGTAGGCGGCTATGCCCGCCCCATGCCCCAAAGCTGGCTGGACCGGCAAAAAATCGAGGTCGCCAAGCGCGTAGCGCTGGCCGATGTGGTGATTTCCACTGCCTTGATTCCAGGTCGCGCTGCACCTGTGTTGGTCACCGAGGACATGGTCAAGAGCATGAAGCCCGGCTCCGTCATCGTAGACATTGCGGCGGGCAAGGCTGCCGACGGCGTGGGCGGCAACTGCGTGCTCACCGAGGCCGGCAAAATCGTGGTCAAGCACGGCGTTACGCTGGTGGGAGAGACCAATCTGGCTGCGCTGGTGGCCGCCGACGCGTCGGCCCTGTACGCGCGCAACGTTTTGGATTTCCTCAAACTCGTGCTGACCAAGGACGGCCAATTTACCGTTGACCTGGAAGACGACATCGTCGCCGCCTGCCTGATGACGCAGGGCGGCGAAGTCAAACGCAAATAAAGGACACACCCATGGACCTCGTATCTCCTACCGTATTGAATCTGATCATCTTCGTGCTGGCCATTTACGTGGGCTACCACGTGGTGTGGACGGTGACGCCCGCGCTGCATACGCCATTGATGGCGGTGACCAATGCCATTTCTGCCATCGTGATCGTCGGCGCCATGCTCGCCGCCGCACAAACTGAAACCTTGCTCGGCCAAACCATGGGCGTGCTGGCGGTGGCGCTGGCTTCGGTCAATATTTTTGGCGGCTTTATGGTGACACGTCGCATGCTGGAAATGTTCAAGAAGAAAGTAAAGAAAGCCGACGCCGCTGACCAAGGAGCTGCCAAATGAGCATGAACCTTGTCACTCTGCTGTACCTGCTGGCGTCGGTCAGCTTTATTCAGGCCCTCAAAGGCCTCTCGCACCCGACCACTTCTATTCGCGGGAATGTGTTTGGCATGATTGGTATGGCCATTGCGGCGGGTACCACGGCAGCGCTGATTGTGGATACCGCAAACGGTCAGGGCATGGGCATTGGTCTGGTGCTGGCGGGCCTGGTGGTGGGTGGCGCCTATGGCGCCTACCGCGCCAACACGGTGGAGATGACCAAGATGCCTGAGCTGGTGGCCTTTTTCCACAGCATGATTGGCTTGGCGGCCGTATTTATCGCCGTGGCGGCCGTGCTCGAGCCCGCAGCCATGTTGCAGGGCCTGGCCAAGGGCGACCCGATTCCCACCGGCAACCGTTTGGAGTTGTTTTTGGGTGCGGCCATTGGTGCCATCACCTTTAGCGGCTCGGTGATTGCTTTCGGCAAACTCTCGGGCACTTACAAGTTCCGCCTCTTCCAGGGCGCACCGTTCACCTTCTCTGGGCAGCATAAGCTCAACCTGGTTCTGGGCTTGACCACGGTCGGCTTGGGCTTGGTGTTTACGTTCACTGGCAGCTGGGAAGCCTTTTTTGCCATGTTGGCGTTGTCATTTGTGATGGGCGTGCTCATCATCATTCCGATTGGTGGCGCCGACATGCCCGTGGTGGTCTCCATGCTCAACAGCTACTCGGGCTGGGCGGCCGCAGGCATTGGCTTTAGCTTGAACAACAGCATGCTGATCATCGCCGGCTCTCTGGTGGGGTCGAGTGGCGCGATTCTGAGCTACATCATGTGCAAGGCCATGAACCGCTCCTTCTTCAACGTGATCGGTGGCGGATTTGGTGGCGAGGCCGTCAGCGCCGGTGGCGCCAAGGCTGAGCAGCGTCCGGTCAAAAGCGGCAGCGCCGACGACGCGGCCTTTGTTCTGGGCAATGCTGAAACCGTGGTCATCGTGCCGGGTTACGGTCTGGCTGTGGCCCGTGCACAGCACGCCGTCAAAGAGCTGGCGGCCAAGCTCACCGCCAAGGGCATTACCGTCAAATACGCGATTCACCCGGTGGCCGGGCGCATGCCAGGCCACATGAACGTGTTGCTGGCCGAGGCCGAAGTACCCTACGACCAGGTGTTTGAGATGGAAGACATCAATAGCGAATTCGGCCAGGCCGACGTGGCCATCATTTTGGGCGCCAACGACGTGGTCAACCCGGCCGCCCATACCAAGGGCAGCGCCATTTACGGCATGCCGATTTTGGAAGCCTACAAAGCAAAAACCATCATCGTCAACAAACGCTCCATGGCCAGTGGCTACGCCGGGCTAGACAACGAACTCTTCTACATGGACAAAACGATGATGGTGTTTGGCGACGCCAAAAAAGTCGTTGAAGACATGGTCAAGGCTATTGAGTAATTCGCGTTGAGTGCTGTCCTGCCCGAGGCCTGGGCAGGCGCAAAAAGCCAGCCGTCCCAGGCGTGCGCCTGGTCGTGCGGCACCTTTATTTCAACCATCCCCGTTTGCCGAAATACCACATCGGCACCAGCGCGCTACACACCATCAACGCCACCGTGTAGGGGTAGCTCCAGGCGCCCAGAAACTCCAGCTCGGGGAACTTCAGGTTCATGCCGTAGACACTGGCGATCAACGTTGGCGGCAGCAGCGCGACGCTGGCCACCGAGAAGATCTTGATGACCTTGTTCTGGTTGATGTTGATAAAGCCGACCGTGGCATCCATCAAGAAGTTGATCTTGTCAAACAAAAACGCGGTGTGCGAGTCCAGCGAATCAATGTCGCGCAAAATCTGGCGCGCTTCTTCAAACTGCTCGGCATTGAGCATTTTGGAGCGCATCATGAAACTCACCGCACGCCGGGTGTCCATTACATTGCGGCGGATGCGCCCGCTCAAGTCCTCGTGCCGGGCAATAGCGCCCAGCGCCTCGCCCGCGATAGCGTCGGTCACGTCGCCGGAGAGCACTTTCTTGCTGACTTTTTCCAGCTCGTCGTAAATGCCTTCCAGCGTATCGGCGGAATACTCGGCGTCGGCGTCAAACAGCTTGAGGAGCACTTCCCTGGCGTCTTCAATCAGACCTGGCGCGCGCCGGGCACGCATGCGCAGCAGACGAAACACCGGCACGTCTTCATCATGGATCGAAAACAGCACACCCTTGCTTTTCAGGCTGTCGTTGACCAGGTTCAGGATAAAAGCGGCGCGCACGGTACGCGGTTCGTGCTCGTCGGCGATCAAAAAGTCGCTGCGGATGTGCAGCTGGCCGTTATCTTCAGTGTAGAAGCGGGCCGATTCTTCGATGTCCTCGTCCATCGCGTCTTGTGGGATGGATAGACCGTAGTACTGTTGGATCCAGCGTTTTTCGTCTGCGGTGGGTGACTCCAAGTCGACCCAGATGGGTTGGAATTTGGAGAGCTCTTCCAGGGACTCGATTTCTTCCTGGAACAGGCGGCCGTTGGCCAAGGTAAAGATGTTGAGCATGGGCGACGGTCTAAAGGTCAGGGGCCAATGGTTCGATTGGGCGAATGCGGTAATGCGGCTTTCGAACGAGGGGCCAAGGGGACCAAAACCATCCGAAAGCTACCGACTGGGGTAGTTGTCCAAGAAATACGCTCCAAAGTGGATAGGCTCAAATTATCGCACCCAGCCCTGGCAGGCCCTCGGGTGCTGGGCCATGCCCCTTTTGCTTCGCCCCTGTATGCGAAATGCTTTGCATTTGGGGCCAAATGGGCGCATAGTGAAGTTGAGAACCCGGCAGTTTCGGGTTCTCTTGGAGCTTGACCGGCACCCAGCGGGCAGCCGGGTTTTTAACCTTGAGTCAATTGGAGGCTATCTATGAATCTGACAATCAGCGGCCATCATTTGGAAGTTACGCCGGCCCTGCGCAGCTATGTCACCGAAAAGTTAGACCGCATTACGCGGCACTTTGACCAGGTGGTAGATGTGAAAGTATTGCTTTCCGTTGAAAAGCTCAAGGAGAAGGAACGGCGACAACGCGCCGAATGCAACATCCATGTAAAAGGCGGCGACATGTTCGCGCAAAGCGCGCACGCCGATTTGTATGCTGCGGTGGACGAGTTGATAGACAAACTGGACCGCCAGGTGGGTCGTCACAAGGACCGCATTCAAGACCACCACCACGAAGCGCCCAAGCGCCTGATGTAGCTCCCGGGGCTTTGCCCGAGACGACAAAACCGCCAACACTTTGGCGGTTTTTTTGTGTGCATAATTCGCTCCACCTATGAACCGCCTCGCGTCATTACTACCGCCGCCGCATGTACTCGCGCAGGTCGATGTCACCAGTAAAAAGCGTGCCTTCGAAGAGGCCGGTCTTTTGTTTGAGAACCTGCACGGATTGAGCCGCGCCTTGGTCACTGACAGCCTTTTTTCCCGCGAGCGTCTGGGCTCCACCGGCTTAGGCCACGGTGTTGCCATACCGCACGGACGTATCAAGGGCCTGAAATCTCCCATGGCGGCTGTGTTTCAGTTGCTCAAACCCATCGGTTTTGATGCGCCGGACGACCAAGCCGTTGGGCTGATGATTTTTTTGCTGGTTCCAGAGGCAGCTACGCAGCGGCATTTGGAAATCCTGTCAGAAATTGCCGAGCTGCTCGGCGATGCGTCGATGCGTGAGCGCCTGACTCGCACCACCGACGCAACCGAACTCCATGCATTGCTTACCGGCTGGCGTTCGGCTACGGTGCACTAGCCTGGCCAAGCCTCTAAGCGCACCAGGCGAGTCACCGTGAAACCCACCGCCGTCAGTGCCGATGTTTTGTTCGAAGCCTTTCGCGCCTATCTGCAATGGGAGTGGGTGGCCGGCTTAGGCGCATCTGAGCGCCGGTTTGACGAAGTTGCCGTGCGTGCGGCACGCTCAGGCGCCGATTTGGTGGGGTATTTGAACTACATCCATCCCTACCGCGTACAAATTCTGGGTGAGCGGGAAATTGCCTACATCACCAACGCTACGCCGGAAGATTGCGCGCGCCGCATTGCCCGCATCGTCACCTTGGAGCCGCCCGTCCTGGTACTGGCCGATGGGCAAATTGCGCCCCAGGAACTTCTCTCCATGTGCGAGCGTGCACAAATACCGATGTTCGCCGCCAAAGGTTCGTCGGCTTTTGTGATCGACGTGCTGCGGGCGTATTTGTCCAAACACTTTGCTGACCGCGTGTCCATGCACGGCGTGTTTATGGACATTCTGGGCCTGGGCGTGATGATTACCGGCGAATCGGGTCTGGGCAAAAGCGAGTTGGGGTTGGAGCTGATTTCGCGCGGCAACGGCCTGGTGGCCGACGACGCTGTAGATTTGTTTCGCATCAACCAGACCACCATTGAGGGCCGCTGCCCCGATTTATTACAAAACCTGCTGGAGGTGCGTGGCATTGGCTTGCTCGATATCCGCGCGATTTTTGGCGAAACCGCAGTACGCCGCAAAATGCGCCTCAAGCTCATCGTCCACCTGGTGCGCCGTGAGACGTTGGAGCGGGAATACGAGCGCATTCCCTTTGAGCCACTCACCCAAGATGTGGCCGGTATACCGGTGCGCAAGGTGGTGATCCAGGTGGTGGCAGGCCGCAATATTGCGGTGTTGGTGGAGGCGGCTGTGCGCAATACGATCTTGCAGTTGCGCGGTATTGACACCTACCAAGACTTTGTAGACCGCCAGCGCCGCGCCATGGAGTTGGGCGACTGAGCGGCCTTGGGCTGCCTCAGGCGTAGCGCTTGCTGCGCAGGTTTTGCCGCATTTCGCTTAGCAGTGGCTGCAAGGTGGTGCTGCCAATGCGTAAAGCCACGGCGGTGACCAAAATGTCAATGATCATCAGGTGCAGCAGGCGTGACACCATGGGGCTGTATTTGTCAAAACCCTCCGGGTGGTCGGCGCTGAGGTGAATATGGCCGGCGCTGGCCAGGGGCGAGCCGCTTGCGGTGACGACGATGGTGGTAGCACCTTTTTTGCGCGCAATGTCGCAAGCGTCCATGAGGTCGCGGGTGCGACCGGAGTTGCTGATGACCACCACACAGTCGCCGGGGCGCATGATGGACGCGCTCATGACCTGCATGTGGCCATCGCTATAAGCGGTGGTGTTGACGCCTAGGCGAAACAGCTTGTGCTGGCCGTCTTGGGCCACGATGCCAGAGTTGCCCACGCCAAAAAACTGCACCTGGTGCCCGGTTTTGTAGGCCTCTACCATCGCCACAACCGCCCGCTCGATGGCCATGGTGCTGGCCTCGTTGCGGTATTTCAGAAATGCCGCCACCGTGTTGTCAATGACTTTGACCGTGATGTCACCTATTTTGTCGTCCACGTCCACACTGCGGTGGATGAACGGAACGCCCTCATTGACGGTGCCCGCGAGCTTGAGCTTGAAGTCCGACAGGCCGTCGTAGCCCACGCTGCGGCAAAAGCGCACCACCGTGGGTTTGCTCACGTGGGAGCGGTCGGCCAGTTCGCTGACTGGCAGCCTGGCAAAGGCGCGCGGGTCGGCCAGGCACAGGCGCCCGACCCGCTGCTCGGCGGGCGCCAGTGAGGGCAGTGACGCTTTAATTCGGTCTAGCATGTTGCTTCCTTGGGCTTGATGGCTTGTGCGTTGGGCTTTTGGTGCCGGGGCAATGGGTCTTGGGCTGGGCCATCAAATCTCCTCGTCCCAGCAAAAGCCGTCGCGCGCAATCATGGCGCTCGACGCGCTGGGTCCCCAGGTGCCGCTGGTGTACAGGCGTGGGCCCTGGGCGTCGGCGTTCCAGTGGTGGATGAGTGGCTCCACCCAGCGCCAGGCTTCTTCTTGCTCGTCGCTGCGCACAAACAGATTGAGCCGTCCGTCGATCACGTCCAGCAACAGCCGTTCGTAGGCGCCCACGCGCTCGGAGCCAAAGCGTTTGCCAAAGTCCAGGTCCAGGTGCACCGGCGCCAGTGTCTGGGCCGCGCCCACGCCCGCCGTGCGGTTGTTTTCACCCTGCGCGAAAAGGTGCAGCTCCAGTCCGTCTTTGGGTTGCAAGTTGATGACCAGCTGGTTGCCGACCTGACTGCTGGATTGGAAAATCGCGTGCGGCGTGGGGCGAAAGTTCACCACAATGCGCGCGTCTCGCCCAGCCAGGCGTTTCCCGGTGCGGATATAGAAGGGCACGCCGGCCCAGCGCCAGTTGGCGATCTCGGTACGCAGGGCGACAAAGGTTTCTGTTTTGCTTTGCGGGTTAACGCCCGGCTCGTCCCGATAAGCCGGCACCGCCTGCCCGCCGCTGGTTCCACTGGCGTACTGGCCGCGGACCACGTCGCTGACCAGTGTCTCGGCGGTCCAGGGCTTGAGCGAACGCAGCACCTTGAGCTTTTCGTCGCGGATGGCGTCTGCATGCGCGTTGATGGGCGGCTCCATGCCGATGGCGCACAGCAGTTGCAGCGCGTGGTTTTGCACCATGTCGCGCAGCGCGCCGGTGGTCTCATAAAACGCACCCCGGCTTTCAACGCCCAGGTCTTCGGCAATCGTGATTTGGATATTGGCGATGTGTTCGCGCCGCCACAGGGGCTCAAACAAGGCGTTGCCAAAGCGCAGCGCAAACAGGTTTTGCACCGCCGGCTTGCCCAGGTAGTGGTCAATGCGAAATACCTGCTTTTCTTCGAAAAAACGGCGTACCGTGTGGTTGATGGTGCGGTTGGACGCCAGGTCGTGGCCCAGGGGCTTTTCCAGCACCACGCGGGTTTGGGGCGTGCTCAGGCCAGCGGCGGCAAGTTGCTCGCACACGGTGGTGAACAGCGAGGGTGCGGTGGCCACGTACATCACCACGGTGTCGGCCTTGCGCGCTTGCAGGCTGGTGGCCAAGCTGGCGTAGTCGGCCGGCTTGGAGAGGTCCATGCGCACATACTCCAGCAGCGCGGCAAAACGCTCAAACTCTTCCTGGCTGGGGCGTTTGGCCAGTTCAACCTTGTCAAAACGCGACTGGATCAGCGCGCGGTACTGCGCATGGGACTGGCCGTCGCGGCCCACGCCAATGATGCGCCCCCCCTCGGGCAGGGTGCCGTGTCGAAAGGCCTGGAACAAGGCGGGCATTAATTTGCGCCACACCAGGTCGCCGGTGCCGCCAAATAAAACAAGGTCGAAGCTCATAAAGGTCCGAAAATCAGAGGTTGTTGATAAGTTACATAAAATAAGCGCTTGTAATGTAACTTTGTTCCATTGATAATTCAAGACTCTTTTGTGCAAATCGGCACACTTCATTCACTTTTCGGTAAACATTGTCATGAACCAACTCGACGTGCTCAAACAATTCACCACGGTGGTGGCCGACACGGGAGACTTCAAGCAGCTTGGCGCCTTCCGGCCGCAAGACGCTACGACCAACCCCTCGCTGATTTTGAAGGCGGTGCAAAAGCCCGACTACGCGCCCTTGTTGGCCGCCACCGTGGCGCAGCACCGCGGCCAGCCGCTGGACGTGGTGATGGACCACTTGCTGGTGCGCTTTGGCTGTGAGATTTTGTCCATCATTCCCGGGCGCGTGTCTACCGAAGTCGACGCCCGTCTGAGCTTTGATACTGCGGCCACCGTGGCACGGGGTCAGCGCCTTATAGCGCTGTACCGGGCCCAAGGCATCTCAAAAGAGCGTGTGCTCATCAAGGTAGCCGCCACCTGGGAGGGCATACAGGCCGCCGCGCAATTGGAGCGCGAAGGCATTCACACCAATCTGACCCTGCTGTTCTCGTTCTGCCAGGCCGTGGCATGTGGCCAGGCCAAGGTGCAGCTGATATCGCCCTTTGTCGGTCGTATATACGATTGGTACAAAAAAACCGCTGGTGCCGCCTGGGTGGAAGCCGACATGGCGGGTGTGAACGACCCTGGCGTGAAGTCGGTGGGTCAGATCTACAACTACTACAAGCGGCACGCAATCGCCACCGAGGTGATGGGTGCGAGCTTTCGCAATGTGGGTCAGATCACCGCCTTGGCGGGCTGCGATTTGCTCACCATCAGCCCCGATTTGTTGGCTATCTTGGCTGCCACCGAGGCGCCGCTAAAGGCTAGCCTGAGCGCGGATGCCGCCCAGGCCAAGGACATCGCGCCGGTGCATTTTGAGGAAAGCAGCTTCCGCTTTGCCCTCAACGAAGACGCCATGGCCACCGAAAAGCTGGCCGAAGGCATACGCGCCTTCTGCGTGGACGCCGTCAAACTCGAACACCTGCTGCTCGCCGCCTGAGCGCGAACGTTCCCCATATACAGAGCCCATGACCCGCACCCGCTGTGACCGCACGCCCGCCTGGGCGCAATTGCACGCTGCCTACCAGGCCACCGGCAAAGACTTTGACTTGCGCTACGCCTTTGCCGCCGACTCCCAGCGCTTTGCGCAGTTCAGCCAGGCCGCGCCGCTGGTGTTTGCCGACCTGTCTAAAAACCGGATTGACGCCGCCACGCAGGCGCTGCTATTCCAATTGGCCCGTGAAACCGGCCTGCTGGCACACCGCGACGCCATGTTTGCCGGGGAGATCATCAACACCACCGAGCAGCGCGAGGTGTGGCACACGCTCTTGCGCGCGCCCGCAGATGCAGCCACCGGCAGCGCCCATAAAGCGCAGGCGCTGGCCCAGGTGCACGCCACGCTGGACGCCATGCTGGCTTTTGCAGAAAGCGTGCGCGCAGACGGCGCCATTACCGACATCGTCAACATCGGCATCGGCGGCTCGGACCTGGGGCCGCAAATGGCGGTGCTGGCGCTGGACGCTTTTGCCACCACGGGCAAGCGCATGCACTTTGTCAGCAATGTGGACGGGCACGAGATGGCCGCTACCTTGGCAAAGCTCAAAGCCAGCAGCACCCTGTTTTTGGTGGCCAGCAAGACCTTCACCACCATCGAGACCATGACCAACGCGCAGTCCGCCAAGGCTTGGTTTGCTACGCAGGGTGGTGTTGACATTGCGCGTCACTTTGCGGCGCTGACCACCAACGTAGCGGCAGCCAAGGCCTTTGGCATTACCACCACTTTTGGCTTTTGGGACTGGGTGGGTGGGCGTTATTCGCTGTGGTCGGCCATTGGCCTGCCGCTGGCGATTGCGATTGGCGCAGATGGCTTTCGCGCGTTTTTGGCTGGAGCACACGCCATGGACCAGCACTTTCGCAGTGCGCCGCTGGAGTCCAACTTGCCGGTACGCCTGGGCCTGCTGGACGTGTGGTACCGCAACTTCCACGGCTTTACCAGCCGCTCCATCGCCCCCTACCACAGCGCCCTGCGCCGCCTGCCTGCCTATTTGCAGCAGCTAGAGATGGAGAGCAACGGCAAGCGCGTAGACGCCAGCGGTGCGGCGCTGCCCTTTGGCACCTCGCCGGTGCCGTGGGGCGAGTCGGGCACCAACGGCCAGCATGCGTATTTTCAAATGCTGCACCAGGGAACCGACGTGGTGCCGGTGGAGTTTGTGGCGGTCAAAAAAGCGCGCCACAGCCTGGCCGCACACCACCCGCTGCTGCTGGCCAATGTGCTGGCCCAAGCCCAGGCGCTCATGGTGGGCAAGGTGGATGCCGGTGGCCACAAACACTTTCCCGGCAACCGCCCCAGCACCTTTTTGCTGCTCGACGACCTCACCCCCGCGTCCCTGGGCGCGCTGATCGCGCTGCAAGAACACCGCGTATTTGTCAGCGGCGCCCTGTGGGGCATTAACAGCTTTGACCAGTGGGGCGTGGAACTGGGCAAAGTGCTGGCCAAAGACATTGCGCCGCGCCTGAACAGCGGCGACACCACCGGGCTCGATGGGTCTACGGCGGGCTTGTTGGGGATGTTGCGGGTTTAAGGGCAGCCAAACGTCGGCGCGGTCCCAGCACCTGTCGCCAAGAACCTGCATGGTCGTGCTTTGCGCGCTTGCAGGTTTTTATTTTGGCAAGCGGTTTTCACTGACAATGGCGCGAAATCCAAGGCGTCAGAGTAAAGAACTGGCACCTAATACTAAGCGGCGTGGCTAACAAATGGGGGGCGGAGTGGACAAAAAGCAGCTCTCTGAGAGTGATATTTGCGACAAGTTCATCCGCCCTGCCATGGAGCGTGCTGGTTGGCACGGTATGGACCAGATTTACCGCGAGTTTCCGCTTCGCGCTGGTCGGGTCAGCGTGCGCGGCAACAAATCACATCGCGACCCAAGCACCGTTCTTCGGGCTGATTACGCGCTGTTTTACAAAGCCAACATCCCCATCGCCACCATCGAAGCCAAGGACAACACCCATGCGATGGGCGCAGGCATGGCCCAAGCCATTAACTACGCCGACTTGTTGAACGTGCCTTTTTGCTTCTCAAGCAATGGCGACGGTTTTGTGTTCCGTGACGCCACCCTGGCTAACGGCGTGCTGGAGACAAACCTCACGCTCGCCGAGTTCCCTTCGCCGCAAGACCTGTGGGAACGCTACTGCGCCTGGAAAGGCTGGACACCGGCGGTGCGTCACGTCACCGAGTCGGACTACTCCCCCAGCAAAACCCCACGCTACTACCAGATCAACGCCATTAACCGCACCGTAGAAGCGATTGCCCAAGGCCAAAACCGCGCCATGCTGGTCATGGCCACCGGCACTGGCAAGACCTACACCGCCTTCCAGATCATCTGGCGCCTATGGAAGAGCGGCGCCAAAAAGCGCATTTTGTTTTTGGCCGACCGCAACATCTTGATCGACCAGACCATGGTCAACGATTTCCGGCCCTTCAAGGGCGCCATGGCCAAACTCAGCCCCAACGCTAAAGGCGTGGAGCGTGTTGATGCACAAGGGCAAGTCGCCATCGAAGAACTTGACTTGGCCGTCAACAAAACCACCAAGCTGGTGGACAAAAGCTACGAGATCTACCTCTCGCTCTACCAGGCCGTTTCAGGCACTGAAGAAGAACGCAACATCTACAAACAGTTCTCGCCCGACTTTTTTGACCTGATTGTGGTGGACGAGTGTCACCGGGGCAGCGCCAACGAAGACTCCGCCTGGCGCGAAATCCTCACCTACTTTGGCAGCGCCACCCATGTGGG
>CAMDKE010000020.1 GCA_945901215.1 Comamonas sp. lk | reverse complement strand
CACCACGGTGAAGTCGGAGGTGCCGCCGCCCACGTCCACCACCAGCACCGTTTGCTCGCGGTCCAGGCGGCGCTCGTAGTCCAAGGCCGCGGCGATGGGCTCTAGCTGAAAAGTCACTTCCTCAAACCCGACCGCCTGTGCCGCCTGGTGCAAAGACGCCTGGGCCTGCGCGTCGCGCGCCGGGTCGTCGTCGACAAAATGCACCGGTCGTCCCATCACCACGCGCGTGGGCGCATGGCCCAGCGCCTGCGCAGCACGCTCGCGCAGCGTGGCCAAAAAGGTCGCGATGATGTCCTGAAAGCTGATTTGCCGGTGGTTGACCTCGGTGGTCTCCAGCAGCAGCGGGCTGCCCAGCAGGCTCTTGAGCGAGCGCATCAGGCGCCCCTCGGTGCCTTCAAGGTACTGCGCGACGGCGTCGCGGCCAAAGTGGGTGCTGAGGTCTTCGCTGTTAAAAAACACCGCCGTGGGCATGGCCAGGGCCGCGCCTTCCAGCGGAATGAGGCGCGCCGTCCCGCCGGGCGCAGCCCAGGAGACGGCGGAATTGGAGGTGCCGAAATCGATGCCGAGCGTGCCCGGTGGTGCAAGCGCCATGGCCGTTCAGGCCCCCAAGAGCAGCACATTCAGGCCCTGGGGCACGAATTGATGGAAGTCCCCATCCAGCGTAACCATGCGCAGGCCGCCCGCGATGGCAAATGCGGCCAGGTAAGCGTCCATCCAGACCTTGGGTGACGCCGTGTCGCGCGTGGCCAACTGGCGCCACAGCGCGCGAACGCCGGGTGCCTCAATCAGCGCGCCCACCTGCGGCAAGGCCTGTAGCGCGTCCAGCGCTTGCAAGGCATCGCGGTTGCCCATGCCCTGCGCGCCATAGGCTTCGAGCAGCGCGGGCGTGGTGGCTAGGCGTAAAAAGCTTTGCTCGGTAGCGCGGCACCAGAACGCGGGTGCCGTGGTGCTGGCGTTTTGCAGCGCATGCTGGGCCTGTGCATGAAAAGGGTGGGTCGGGAAGATGGCGGCCAGCCACACATTGGTGTCAAACAGGGCGGCTGGCACGCTGCAAGTCCTCGGTGGTTTGGGCTTCTTGCTCTAGTGCGAGCAGGTCTTGCAGGCCCATGGCGCTGGCCGCGGCATGGCTGTTGCAGCGGATGGTGGGCAGGCCATTGGACGCCGTCTCCAGCATAGAGCCCGGCGCTGATGATTGCGCGGTCTGCGCCGCTGCCATGCCCAAACCCTGGCGCAAAAAGTCTGCTACCAGGTCGCGCAAGGTGCGCCCTTGCAAGAGCGCGCGCATTTTCATGGCGCGCACCAAGTCGTCTGGGAGGTCTAATGTGGTTTTCATGGTTGCAAGTTTACCAGCTAGCTGGTTTGCTGGGTTTTT
This sequence comes from Comamonas sp. lk, assembly GCA_945901215.1. Classification (GTDB taxonomy): domain Bacteria; phylum Pseudomonadota; class Gammaproteobacteria; order Burkholderiales; family Burkholderiaceae_C; genus Allorhodoferax. Next base: position 14,157 of record CAMDKE010000020.1, on the reverse strand, counting down.
TCTGCTGCCAGGCTTGTGTTTCTTGCCTGGAGTGGGGCGGCCTGCGTCAGGGTGTGATGGCGTCGCGCCCCAGGCCAACACCGGTCGCCCGGACCGCGTCCAGGGCGTCCTCGCGCCACCAGTCCAAGGCGTAGTAATAGGCTTCCCAGACACAGGTTCCGCAGCCCCTGCCGCAGCAGGTGGTGGGCCAAGGCGGCGGGGGGCGCAGACTCAGGCCAAGCGTGGCGGCGATGGTTTGCACTTGCGCCTGCATGGATTCACCAATGGCGGTGCTGGTCAAACGCTGGTCTTCAATCTGGCGCAACAGTGTGGCGCTTATCTGCATCGCAAACGACTGGGGTCTTAGCCGTGCAGGGCCCAGAGCACGTTTTCGGCCGTGGCCGGGGCACTGAGCTGCATGGGTACGGCGCCGGGCCCGCGCGCCTGCGCAACCGCGTCGCGCAGTGCTTCAAACACGCTGATTGCCAGCATAAAGGGCGGCTCGCCCACGGCTTTGGAGCCAAACACGTTGTCCTCGCGGTTGGGTTCGGGCCACAAATCGACTTTGAAGTGCGCGGGCACGTCGCCTGCGGTGGGGATTTTGTAGGTGCTGGGGGCGTGGGTGGAAAGCTGGCCTTGGTCGTTCCAAACCAGTTGCTCGGTGGTCAGCCAGCCCATGCCTTGCACAAAGCCGCCCTCGATCTGGCCCACGTCCAGCCCCGGGTTGATGCTGCGCCCCACGTCGTGCAGGATGTCCACCTTCAGCACCCGGCTCTCGCCGGTGAGCGTGTCAATCGCCACCTCGGTGCAGGCCGCGCCATAGGCAAAGTAGTAGAAGGGCCGGCCGGTGAGCGTGGTTTTGTCGTAGTGGATTTTTGGCGTGCGGTAAAAGCCGTCGCTCCAAAGCTGGATGCGGTTGGCGTAGGCCATTTGCACCACGGCGTCAAAACTGCGCGTGGCGGTGGGTGATATCACCTGCCCGCCACGAAACGCAATGGCCCCGGCGCCGCAGCCGTCCAGGCCGCAGACAAAGGCGGCCAGGTTGTCGCGCACATGTCGGGCTGCGAACTGGGCGGCGCGGCCATTAAGGTCGGTGCCCGCCGAAGCGGCAGTGGCCGATGCGTTGGGGATGGCGCTGGTGTCGCTGGCGCTGCACAGCACGCGCTCAAAGGGCACGCCGAGTTCGTCGGCCACGATTTGCGTCACCTTGGTGTGCAGCCCCTGGCCCATCTCAGTGCCGCCGTGGTGGATGCGCACGCTGCCGTCCAAGTACACATGCACCAGGGCGCCCGCCTGGTTGAACAATGTGGCGGTAAAGCTGATGCCAAACTTGACTGGCGTGATCGCCAAGCCACGCTTGAGCACCGGGCTGCTGGCGTTCCAGGCCGCGATCTCGGCGCGGCGCTGGCGGTAGGCGGACGTGGCCTCCAGCGTGGTGAGCAAGGGCGCGAGGATGTTGTCTTCCACCTTCATTTGGTAATGCGTGGTGTCGCGGCGCAGCACGGCGTGGGGGCCGCCCGTGCCTTGGTCGGCAAGAGCTTCGTCGCTGTACAGGTTGCGCATACGCACGTCCAGCGCGTCCAGGCCCAGGTGGCGGGCGATTTCGCCCAGAATGGCCTCTATCACCACCACCCCCTGCGGCCCGCCAAAGCCGCGAAACGCGGTGTGGCTTTGGGTATTGGTTTTGCAGCGGTAAGACGCGATGGCCACGTTTTCCAGAAAGTAGGCGTTGTCGCTGTGGAACACCGCGCGGTCGGCCACCGGGCCGGAGAGGTCGGCGCTAAAGCCGCAGTTGGCGGCCATCATCAAGTCCAGCGCGGTCAGGCGCCCGGTGGCGTCAAAACCGGCCGTGTATTCGTAGGCAAAAGGGTGGCGCTTGCCGGTGACCATGAAGTCGTCGTCGCGGTCCAGGCGCAGCTTGACCGGCGCCTTGAACTTGTGCGCCGCTACGGCCGCCCACACCGCCACGTGGCCGGCCTGGGTTTCTTTGCCGCCAAAGCCACCGCCCATGCGCCGGCACTCCACCCGCACCGCGTGGTTGTGCAGCCCCAGCGCGTGCGCCACCCAGTGCTGCACTTCGCCAGGGTGCTGGGTGCTGCTGTACACCGACCACTGGCCCTGCGCGTGCGGCACGGCGTAGGCCACTTGGCCTTCTAGGTAAAAGTGCTCTTGCCCGCCCACTTCCAGGGTGCCGCGCAAGATGTGGGCGGCCTGCGCCATGCCTTGTTGCACGTCGCCCCGGCGCACGTGCACCGGCGGCAGCACATAGCTTTGCGCGGCCAGGGCCTGGTGCACCGTCAGGATGGCGGGCAGGGCGTCGATGTGCAGCGCTACTTTGCGCGCGGCGCGGCGGGCTTGTATCACGGTGTTCGCGACCACCAGGCCAATGACCTGGCCGACGTGCTGCACCGTGTCCATGGCAAACACCGGCTCGTCGCCCGCAAACGCGGCCAGCATGCGGTCGCCGGGCACGTCGCCGCTCAAGACCACGCCCACCACGCCCGGCATGGCCAGCGCTGCCGTGGCGTCCACGCCGCGCAAATGGCCGTGCGCCTGGGTGGACAGGATGGGTGCTGCGTGCAGCGTGCCGCGCAGCTCGGGCATGTCGTCGATATAGGTTGCGGCCCCAGCCACCTGGGCCAGTGCGCTCTCGTGGGCGATGGTGCGGCCACTGGCTGGGGCGCTGTGGGGCGCCGATGGCGCTGGTGTGGCGGACTTGCGGGGCTTTGCGGGCGTGGCGTTGTTCATGGCCGTGGCCCTTCCAGGGTCAGGCTTTGCAAGTCGGTGGCGGTGCTGCCTTGGCTGTCTAGCCAGTAGCGCCACAGCAGATTGCCCAGCACCTCGCGGCGGTAGGCGCTGGTGGCGCGCATGTCCGAAATGGGCGTGAATTCAGCGCGCAGTGTGGCCATGGCGGCGCGCACCGTGTTGGCGTTCCAGGGCTGGCCTCGCAGCGCGGCTTCGGTAGCGCAGGCGCGCACCGGCGTGGCGGCGACGCCACCTGCGCCTATGGATGCGTCCACCACCCGGCCTTTGTCTAAGCGCAGTTGCAGTGCCAGGCAGACGGCGGAAATGTCGTCCTCATGGCGTTTGGAGATCTTGTAGACCCGGCAAAACTCTACGTTGGCTGCTGTGGCATCGCTGCGCTTGCGCGGTGCGGCCAAGGGTTTGGGCACGGTAATCCAGCCCACGACTTCATCGTCGCGCAGCGCGGTTTTGCGGTAGGCGAGGTAGAAGTCCTCCAGCGGCATGTCGCGGTAGCCGCGCGCGCTGGCCAGCACCAGGTGGGCGCCCAGGGCGATCAAGAGAGGCATGGAGTCGCCAATGGGCGAGCCGTTGGCCACATTGCCACCCAGCGTGCCCGCGTTGCGCACCGTCAACCCGGCAAAGCGCTGGGCAAAGCTTTGCAATTGCGGCCGCTGCGCCACCAAAGCGGCAAAGGCGTCTGCCAGGCTGACCGCCGCCCCTATGGCGATATGGTGCGGGTAGTGGTCGATTTGGCGCAGTTCTTCGACCCGGGTCACGTCCAGCACCTGAGCAAAGTCGCGGTGCTGTTTGGTGATCCACAAACCGACATCGGTGCAACCGGCCACCACTTGCGCATCGGGAAAGGTTTGGCGCAGCGCCAGCAGGGTGGCCAGGTCGGTGGGCGCGGCATAGGCGCTGGCGACGGGCTTTCGGGCGCGCTGGGCTGCGGGTTGGCGGGGTGCCAGCGCGGCGGCTTCGGCTTGTGCCACCTGGGCCAGCATGCGCAGGCCGGTGCGTACTGCGGGCGTGTCCAAGGGCTGGCGCGGCAAAGCGGCCATGGTCTGCGCCGCGTCCAATATCGGCCGGTAGCCGGTACAGCGGCACAAATTGCCCGACAGGGCGAGTGACGCGGCCTCGCGGCTGATCGCCTTGCCCGGATGTTGCTCCGCCAGCGCGGCCAGGCTCATCACAAAGCCCGGCGTGCAAAAGCCGCATTGCGAGCCGTGGCAGGCCACCATCGCGGCCTGTGCCGGGTGCAGGCTGCCGTCGGGCGCAGCCAGGTCCTCCACCGTCCACACAGCCATGCCGTCCACCGAATGCGCCAGCTTGATGCAGCTGTTGACGGCACGGGTTTGCAAGCGTCCATGGCGCAGCTCGCCCACCACCACGGTACAGGCGCCACAGTCGCCTTCGCCACAGCCCTCTTTGGTGCCGGTGCAATGCAGGTCTTCGCGCAGCAGCTCGAGCAGGGTGCGTGTGGGCGCCACCTGCTCCAGCGCATGCATGACGCCGCCTTTGAAAAATCGAACTGGCTTGCAACTTGCTGGTGTGTTCATCAAACCCGTCCTTTGTGCCTCAAGATGGTGCAAGGGTAATTCAGGTGAAACCCGCCCTTTGCAAGCCATTAGCATACGCATTCATTCGTTGTCGGCCACCCGCACTCGCACCAACCCCAAAAAAAGCCGCATGCCTGTCCCCCGCCTTCAACTCACCGGTATCACCAAGGCCTACCCGGGCGTCATCGCCAATAGCGATGTGGCGCTCTCGGTGTTGCCCGGCCAAATCCACGCCGTACTGGGGGAAAACGGCGCAGGCAAGTCCACGCTGATGAAGATCATTTTCGGCTCGGTCAAGCCCGACGCAGGCCAAATGGTGTTCAACGGCCAGGTGGCGCACATCCGCAACCCTAAAGAAGCGCGTGCGCTGGGCATCAGCATGGTGTTTCAGCATTTCAATTTGTTTGACACCATCACGGTGGCAGAAAACGTCTGGCTGGGTCTGGACAAAAGCCTGAGCCTGGACCAGGTGACGCGCAGCATTAACCAAAAAGCCGCGCAGTACGGCCTGGACATCGACCCCGAGCGCCCGGTCCATACCTTGGGCGTGGGCGAAATGCAGCGGGTGGAAATCATCCGCGCGCTCTTGACCAACCCGCAGTTGCTTATCTTGGACGAACCCACCTCGGTGCTCACGCCCCAGGCGGTGGAAAAACTGTTTGTGGTGCTCAAGCAGCTGGCTGCCGAGGGCTGCAGCATTTTGTACATCAGCCATAAGCTGCACGAGATCCGCGCACTGTGCAATGCCTGCACCGTGTTGCGTGGGGGCAAGGTCACCGGCGTGTGCAACCCGGCCGACGAGTCCAATGCGTCACTGTCGCGCCTCATGATCGGCAGCGAGCCGCCCAAGTTGGTGCACAGCACGCGAGCGGTGGGCGAGGCCCGTTTGCGGGTGAGCGGCCTGAACTTGGCGCGGGAAGACCAGTTTGGCGTCGACCTGCAAGGCATTGACCTGCAGGTGCGCGCGGGTGAGGTGGTGGGTATTGCCGGCGTGTCGGGCAACGGGCAAAAAGAGCTGCTCTACGCCTTGTCGGGAGAAGACTGCCGCGCACCTGCGGGCAGCATCACCATGGGCGCGCACGATGTGGCGGCCCTGCATCCGGGTGCGCGGCGCAAGCTCGGTCTGCACTTTGTGCCCGAAGAGCGCTTGGGCCGCGGCGCCGTGCCCACGCTGAGCCTGGCGCAAAACCTGTTGCTCACGCGCAATGAGGCCATCGCTGCCCCCGGCTTTCTGGGGGGCTGGCTGCAGTTGGGCCCGCTGGATGCCCAGGCCCGGCGCATCATGGAGCGCTTTGGCGTCAAGGCCAATGGGCCGGGGGCTGCGGCGCGCTCGCTGTCAGGCGGTAACTTGCAAAAATTTATTGTCGGACGCGAGATTGACGCCCAGCCCAGCCTGTTTATCGTCTCGCAGCCCACTTGGGGCGTGGACGTGGGTGCGGCGGCGCAGATTCGGGGTGCGATTTTGGCCCTGCGCGACGCCGGTTGCGCGGTGCTGGTGGTCAGCGAAGAGCTCGACGAGCTCTTTGAGATCTGCGACCGCATGCATGTGATTGCCCACGGCAAGCTTTCGCCCGCGGTGGCCACGGCGCAGGCTACGTTGGAACAGGTCGGTGAGTGGATGAGCGGTTTGTGGAGCGCAGCATGACGGGTTTCAAACTCCAGGCTCGGCCCCAGCCATCAAAGCTGTGGACTTTTGCCTCGCCCCTGCTGGCGCTGGCACTTACCGTGCTGATTGGTCTGGTGCTTTTCAAGCTTTTGGGCAAAGACCCGGTGCGCGGGCTGCAGATCTTCTTTTGGGAACCGATCAAAAGCGGCTACGCGCTGGGCGAACTGGTGGTGAAGGCCACGCCGCTCCTGCTGATTGCGTTGGGGCTGGCGGTGTCTTTCCGCTCCAACGTGTGGAACATTGGCGCCGAAGGCCAGTACATCCTTGGCGCGGTGGCGGCAAGCGGCGTGGCCCTTTTGGCGGACAAATCCACCGGCGGCTGGATTGTGGTGCCGGTCATATTGGCCGGTGTGCTGGGCGGCATGTTGTGGGCTGGAATTACTGCGCTGTTGCGCGACCGCTTTAACGCCAACGAGATCTTGGTCAGCCTGATGATGGTTTATGTGGCGGTGCAGGTGCTGGGTCTTTTGGTTTACGGCCCTTGGAAAGACCCCAATGGCTACAACTTTCCGCAAACCCAAAATTTTGAAGCCGCCACCCGCATCCCCAAGCTGTTTGACGGCTCGCGCTTGACCATTGGCGTGCTGTTTGCGTTGGCTGGTGTGGGCGCAGTGTGGGTGTTTTTGTTCCGCACGCGGGCCGGTTTTGCGCAGCAGGTGGGCGGTTTGGCCCCGGCGGCGGCGCGCTATGCCGGGTTTTCTTCGCGCCAGGCGCTCTGGACGGCTCTGCTGGTTTCGGGTGGTCTGGCCGGTTTGGCCGGCGGCTTGGAAGTGGCTGGGCCGATTGGCCAGCTCACACCGTATGTACCGGCTGGTTACGGCTTTGCCGCCATCATCGTGGCCTATGTCGGGCGCTTGCACCCGGTGGGCTTGGTGTTTTCCAGCCTCTTGATGAGCATGTTTTACATCGGTGGTGAACTCGCGCAGTCGCGCCTGGGGCTGCCCAAGTCGCTCACCGGCGTGTTCCAGGGTTTACTCTTGTTCACTCTGCTGGCCTGCGACACCCTGGTCAATTACCGTCTGGTGCGCCAAGCGCGCACGGTTGCCACGCCTTAAGGAGCGTCCAAGTCCATGGAACCCTATGCGCTCCTGATTGCCGCCACCCTCAACGCGGGCACCGTGCTAGCCATTGCCTCGCTGGGCTTGTTGATCAACGAAAAAGCCGGCATCGTCAACCTGGGTGCCGAAGGCATGATGCTGTGTGCGGCAATCGCCGGGTTTGCGGCGGTGGTGCACACCGGCAGCGACACCCTGGGTTTTGTGGCGGGCATGCTGGCCGGCGCCGTGATGGCCGCCGTGTTTGGCGCGCTGGTCATTTGGCTCAATACCAACCAATATGCCACGGGTCTGGCGCTGAGCCTGTTTGGCGCGGGCTTCTCGGCCTTTGCCGGGGTGAGCTACGTGCAAGAAAAAATGCCCGAGCGCCCCGGTTTTGCCATTCCTGGCCTGGCGGACATCCCGTTCCTGGGCTCGGCGCTGTTCAAACACCATCCGCTGGTGTACTTGACCGTGCTGTTTGCCGCAGCGCTGGTGTGGTGGCTGTACCGCACCCGCGCTGGGCTGGTGCTGCGCAGCGTGGGCGAGCGGCCCGAGTCGGCGCATGCGCTGGGTTACCCGGTGCGCTGGATCCGTTTTGGTGCCGTGTTGGCGGGCGGCGCGCTGTGCGGCCTGGCCGGGGCCTATATCTCTGTTGTTTACACGCCGCTGTGGGTCGAGGGCATGGTGGCGGGCAAGGGCTGGATTGCGCTGGCGCTCACCACTTTTGCCACTTGGCGGCCCGCCCGCGTGCTGCTGGGCGCCTATCTGTTTGGCGGCGTGACTATGCTGCAATTCCACCTGCAAGGCATCGGGGTGGACATGCCCAGCCAGGTGCTGACCATGCTGCCCTATGTCGCCACTATCGTGGTTTTGGCGCTGATTTCGCGAAATCCGGCCTGGATTCGGATTAATATGCCAGCTTCCATTGGAAAACCGTTTTACCCTGGCTCCTGATGTTTACCCTTGAACCCTTACTTCACAAAGGAAATGAAATGACAGATGTGCAAAAACGTTCGCTGCTCAAGCTTGCAGCACTCACCGCCGTGGCTGCTGCCGCGTTGGTGGGCTGCGGCAAGAAGGAAGAAGCGCCAGCGCCTGCTCCAGAACCGGCAGCGTCTGCCCCGGCACCTGCCAAGCCCGAGCCGCTGAAAATTGCCTTTGCTTATGTCGGCCCGGTGGGTGACGGTGGTTGGACTTTTGCCCATGACAACGCGCGCAAAGCAGTCGAAAAAGAGTTTGGCGATAAAGTGGTGACCAGCTTTGTTGAAAACGTTCCAGAGTCCGCTGACGCTGAGCGCGTGATCCGCGACATGGCCAGCCAAGGCAACAAGCTGATTTTCGGTACCACCTTTGGTTACATGGAAACCATGCTCAAAGTGGCCCCCGATTTCAAAGACGTCAAGTTTGAACATGCCACCGGATACAAAACTGCCGACAACATGCGCACCTACGACAGCCGCACCTACGAGGGCGCCTACATGGCCGGTTTGATCGCAGGCAAGATGACCAAGACCGGCACGCTGGGTGTGGTGGCTTCGGTGCCAATTCCTGAAGTGATCCGCAATATCAACAGCTTCACCCTGGGCGCACAGACTAGCAATCCCAAGATCAAGACCAAAGTGGTTTGGGTTAATGAGTGGTTCAACCCGCCAAAGGAAACCGAAGCGGCCACCAGCCTGATCAACGGCGGCGCGGACGTTCTGTTCCAAAACACCGACTCCCCCGCAGTGCTGAAAACCGCCCAGGACAAGGGCAAGCGCGCCTTTGGTTGGGATTCGGATATGACCGCCTATGGGCCCAAAGCCCACCTGGCTTCAGCCGTGATCAACTGGACTCCTTACTACATCAAGGCCACCAAGGACGCCCTGGAAGGCACCTGGACCACGGGCGGCGTATGGTGGGGCGTGAAAGAAGGCGCGATTGACCTGGTGTCGGTTGCCGAAGACGTGCCAGCCGAGACCAAAGCCAAGGTGGACGAAGTCAGGGCCGGTCTGAAAGACGGCAGCTTCTCCATCTGGAAAGGCCCGCTTGTCGACAACACCGGCAAGACTCTGCTTAAGAAAGACGAAGTCGCTGACGACAAGTTCTTGAGCGGCGTGAACTTCTACGTTAAGGGCGTGGAAGGCAAGGTGCCCGGCGCGAAGTAATCCTTCGTCCCGTGCACAAAAAGGCCGCTCGTGAGCGGCCTTTTTTTTGACAAAGGAGACTGCATGCAGCCGCTCGTATCCCGCACCGTTCTCGTTCTGGTCGCCTTGCCCCAAGAGCTGGATGCGGCTCTGCTCGGCCCGCAGGCCGTCGTGCACTACACCGGCGTGGGCAAGGTCAATGCCGCCTATATGGCGGCAAAGGCGATCCGAGCACACGCGCCACAACTGGTGGTCAACTTTGGTTCCGCCGGGCGGGTGGGGCTGTGTGCGCCGGGTTTGGTGGAGGTGGCCAGCGTGCTGCAACGCGACATGAACGCCGAGCCACTGGCCCCGCGCGGCGCCACGCCTTTTCAGGGTGGAGGTCACACCCTGCATTCAGGCCGAGCCGGGGTGGTTTGCGGTACGGGCGACAGCTTTGTCACCGCGCCCGACCCTTGGTTTGAAGCCAAGGGTGTCCAGCTAGTGGACATGGAGCTCTATGCTGTGGCCAGCGTGTGTGCGCGCGAGAACGTGGCTTGGCGCGCGATCAAGTTTGTGTCGGACGACGCCAACGGCGACTCTGCCAATGATTGGCAGGCCAATGTGCGCCGGGGCGAGCAGTTGTTTGTGGACTGGTTTTTGCGTCAAGCCTGGTAGCCGACAACCGCTGTAGCGGACGGCGCGCGCACAATCGCCAGCATGACCAAACCCCACTTGCCCTTCGCCGCCGAAGCTGCGCTTTGGCACCCCGTGCTACTGTCCTGCGACTTGGGCCCGCAGCCGCTGGCAGCGCAGTTGCTTACCCAAGCCTTGGTTTTGTGGCGCGATGCCCAAGGCCTAGCCCATGCGTGGGCCGATCAGTGCCCGCACCGGGGCGCGCGGCTGTCTTTAGGGCGGGTGTGCGAAGGGCGCTTGGAGTGCGCCTACCACGGCTGGCAGTTTGCTGACTCGGGCGCCTGCGTGCGGGTGCCCGCGCTGCCTACTTTTGCGCCGCCGCAGAGCCACAGCGCCAGGGTGTTTGCTGTGCGAGAGGCCTATGGCTTGCTATGGGTGCGGCTGCAAGCGCCCACGCCCGGCTCAGATCAACAAGACCTACCGGCGTTTGCCGCCGAGACCGATGGGCGCCTTCGCAAAGTCAACTGCGGCCCCTATGAGGTGGCTACCAGCGCGCCCCGCATAGTCGAGAATTTTTTGGATATGGCGCACTTTGGCTTTGTGCACGAGGGCTGGCTGGGTGCGCGCGAGGCTGCCGAAATTCCCGATTACCAGGTGGCTGCAACGCCCACCGGCCTGCTGGCAACCAACTGCCGCGCCTGGCAGCCGCAGTCCAATCTGCATTCGACCCAAGCAGCGCAGGTGGAGTACGACTACGAAGTCACTGCGCCTTACGCGGCCGTGTTGACCAAAATTCCGGAGGATGGCAGCACCGCAGTGGCAGGCTGGCGCGAGTCGATCGCACTGTGGATTTGCCCGATTGCACCCGAGTTCAGCCGGGTCTGGTTTCGGCTGGCGGTGGCTGACTTTGAATCGCCCGACGACAAGCTGCAGGCCTTTCAGCACACCATCTTCACCCAGGACCGACCAGTGCTGGAGTCACAAACGCCGCGCAGCTTGCCCTTGGGCATGAAGGCTGAGGTGCACACGGCCGCTGACAAGGCGTCCTCAGCCTACCGGCGCTATCTGTCGCGCGTGGGCATCACGTTTGGCACCTGCTAATCGCTGGCCTGGGGTTCAAGCCAGCGCCGGGTAGCCCAAGGCTTGGGCTGACTCGCGCATTTCCACGCAGCGCTGGTACACGCTCAGGGCTGGTGTTTCAAAGCCAGCAATTCCTAGCGCTTCTAGGGTTGTCGCGGCTTGGGGGTTGACCACCAAGGCGCGCAAAGCCTGTTGCAGCAGCACCAGGTCGGCAGCCGAAGTGGCCAGCTCGGTCACCAAGGGCAGTCCGGGATAGGCATCGGTGGTGCCGACGGCGCACAAGCCGTTGCTCGCTTGCGGCGTGTAGCGTTGCAAAGCGGCATAGGTGACGCAGTCAATGGCGGCCAGATCGGCCTGGCACTCCTGCACTGCGGCCATCGATGCGCTGTGGCTGCCAGTCGCTATGGTGCTGCCAAAAAAACGCCCGCCGCGCGCCAGGGGCGCCACCAAGGCGCGCAACGCATTGGTGCCCGACTGTGAGTCCTGCGCGTTGAAGGCCACTCGCAGGCCCCTAAATTGCTCCAGCGTCGAGTGCGCATGTTCGGTGCGTGCCACCAGCACGCTACGGCAATAAATGCCCTCGCACTGCGGCGTGTCATAAGCAAAACAGCCGACCAGTTGTACCTGCCCGGTCAAGGCATGGGTTAGGGGGTAGCCGCAGGTCTGGCTGATGAGCAAGTCGGGCTCTAGCCAATGCGCGTGGTAGTCCTGCGGCCAGGTCAACTCGCCGGGCAGGCGCTCCATCCCGGCGGCATCCAGCGCCTGGCGCAGCAGTTCCCACAGCGCAGCCACGGCAGGGCGATTGGCCAGGTACATCGGCAGGGATGCAATGCGCGCGTGCATGGCGCGCTCAGGTCGCATCCGATACGGCCGCAGGCGCTGGCGCAGCGGCCAGGCGCGTGGCCTGCGCAGGGTGGTCGATGGGCGAGAACGCGTGGCGTACAAACAAGTCCCCATAGCCCGGTACCAAAAAACCACCCGTTCCGGCCACGATGGCATCGCGCTGCGCCCAATAGGCTTTGGGAATGGCGTACCACGGCAGGTTCGGTTGGGCGTGGTGGACGGCGTGGTAGTTGTTGTTAAGGTAAAGCAGCCGCCAAGGCCAGGCGGCCTCATTGACCACGATGCGATGGGCCGGTAGGACGGCGGGGCGGTGCTCGTAAAACGAGCGCATGAAGGCCAGTCCCAGGCAGGGGTAGCTCACCCCCAGCACATAGGTCCAGGGCGACATGCCAGTTGCTGCTTGGATCGCCCACAGCATCAGCGCCAGCAGCGCCAGGTGCTGCGTCCAGGTCCAGCGCAGTTTCGGACTGCGCCAGTAGCCGGTTTGGCACAGTGGCCTTAGCAGATGAAAAATGGCAAACGCCGGGGTGACGAAAAAACGACCCAGAGATGTACGCTGCGCTATGAGCAGGCCGCGCACCAGCGCGCTGCGCTGGGCGAAGTCTGCGGGATCGAGGTAATTGCTTTCCGGGTCCTGGCCGGGGTAGGTCAGCAGCTCGTCGCGGTGGTGCGCCAGGTGGCTGCGCCGGTAAATGTCAAACGGGTACCACACGGCGATGGGCAGCAGGCCCAAGGCGCGGTTGAGCGCGGCGTGTTGGGTTGGGTGGTTGTGCACCAGCTCATGCTGCAGGCTCATGTACCACGCCGCAATCACCACCAAGGCCGCTAGGGCCCCAAGCGATGCGTCATGCGCATACCAAAACAGTGCGGCCAGCCAGCTGCCGTAAATGGCGGCAATCAAGAGCCAAGTGGGCCATTCCGTGCGCATGCCTATGGCGCTTTGGGCGGTATCGTCGGGCGCGCTGTTCATGCCGGAAAAGTTCAAAGAGCTGGGGCTAATGTGCCGCAAGGGAGCGGGGTGCGGCGCGGATCGTAGCACTGGCTGCATACCGCCGATTTGCCCTAACGCAAATAGGCGCTATACCAGCTCACCAGCGCCCGGGTGCTGCCCTTGTAAACTCGAAGCGTTCCACGCCAGCGGGTCCGGCGCAGTGGGAATTCTTTATTCCGGGCCATGTAGAGGACTACCATGTACAAAAACCTCGCTGCGATGGCCGTCGCCCAGTCGACGCCTGTGCACGAAACCCCGGCCCGCGCTTGTGATTTCTCCGTCCGGCCCGCGCCATGAGCTACCAGGTCAAGGAAATCTTTTACACCCTGCAAGGAGAAGGCGCCAACGCCGGTAAGCCGGCGGTGTTTTGCCGCTTTGCGGGTTGCAACCTCTGGTCTGGCCGTGAGCAGGACCGGGCCACGGCGGTGTGCCAGTTTTGCGATACTGACTTTGTGGGCACCGACGGCACCTTGGGTGGCCGGTTTGACAGCGCCCAGGGCCTTGCCGAACAAATTGCCGCCCTGTGGCCAGTGGCCGACCATGCGCACCGCTTTGTGGTGCTGACTGGCGGCGAGCCTTTGTTGCAGGTCGACACCGCCCTGGTGGACGCGCTGCACGCCCAAGGATTCCAAATCGCCGTCGAGACCAACGGCAGCCTGGTCGCGCCTGCGGGCATTGACTGGATTTGCGTCAGCCCCAAAGCCGGTGCACCATGGCTACAACGCGCGGGCCAAGAGTTGAAGCTGGTGTGGCCGCAGGCCGGTTTTGGTTTGGACGACCTGCAGGACATGCAGGCCTTGGCCTTTGAACACCACCATCTACAACCCCTGGACGATATCTTGCGCGCCAAAAATACCGAAATCTGCATCGCCCTGTGCCTGCAACACCCGGCCTGGAAGCTCAGTCTGCAAACCCACAAAATGACCGGAATCCGATGAGCACATCTCCCCAGCCCATTTCTGGCCGCGAATTCCGGGTCAGCCAGCAGTTCTTTTTTGACGCGGCGCATACCCTGCAACGCGATATCGAGCGCGAAGGCAGCCTGCGCGTGCACGGCCACACCTATTACGCCGAAGTGACGGTGGCCGGTCCGCGTGACCCGGTCAGCGGCATGGTGGTCGACCTCGGTCTGGTGCGTATGCAGGTGGCGCAGTTGCGCGAGCAACTGGACCACCGCATGCTCGACGACGTGCCCGACCTGGGACCCGCCACCTTGGAAAATCTGTGCGCCTTTATCTGGCGTGGCCTGGAGCCCCGCTTGCCCGGCCTGTCGCAAGTGCGCGTGTGGCGTGACTCGGTGGGCGACGGCTGCACCTTGGGCCGCGCCTGATGCTGCGGGGCTACCGCGCCAGCCTGCTCTGGTTTGCGGACCCGGTGCGCGGCGCCGACAGCATCCGCTACGAAGAAGACGGCCTGTTGGTCGTTGGCCCCAATGCCCAGGGCTTGCAGGTGGTTCAGGCCATTGGCAGTTGGCGTGCGCTGTCCGCCCAGCATTGCCGCGTGGCGGTGGAACACCTGA
>CAMDKE010000019.1 GCA_945901215.1 Comamonas sp. lk | reverse complement strand
AGCGAGTGCGCATGCCCGTGGACCGCCAGCGCTTGCGTCGCCAGAGCGTCATTGCCAATGCCACTGCCGCCGTACACCGCGTCGTCGGTGTTGATCAGCGTGCGCCATTGCCCGGCGCTGGGCACGCCCAGGCGGTAGCCAGCGCGCGGCAGCGGTGTGAAGTTGCACACCACCACCGCACATTCGCCGGTGTGGGACCAGCGCGCAAAGGCCAGCACGGATTGCGCGTGGTCTTCGTGCGAAATCCAGCCAAAGCCGCCGGGCTGCACATCTTGCGCGTGCAGGGCCGGGAAGGCGCGGTACACGCGGTTGAGGTCCCGCACCAGGCGCTGCACGCCGGCGTGGGCGGGCAGCTCTTGCAAGTGCCAGGGCAGGCTGTCAGCGTCGGCCCATTCGGTGGGTTGCGCCAGCTCGCCCCCCATAAAGAGCAGCTTTTTGCCTGGATAGGCCCACATCAGGCCGTAGAGCGTGCGCAAGTTGGCCCGCTGTTGCCACGGGTCGCCAGGCATTTTGCCCAGCAGCGAGCGCTTGCCGTGCACCACTTCGTCGTGGGACAAAGGCAGCACAAAGTTTTCGCTAAAGGCGTACATCAGCCCAAAGGTCAGCAGCTTTTGGTGGTGGCGGCGGTACACCGGGTCGAGCTGCATATAGTCCAGCGCGTCGTGCATCCAGCCCATATTCCACTTGAAGTGAAAGCCCAGGCCGCCGCTGGCCAGGTCGGCGCCCGGTGGCCGGCTCACGCCGGGGAAGGCGGTGGACTCTTCGGCAATCATCAGCGTTCCAGGGCGCTCCACGCCAATCAGGTGGTTGAGCTGGCGCAGGAATGCAATCGCCTCCAGGTTTTCGCGCCCGCCCAGGTGGTTGGGAATCCACTGCCCGTGCGCGCGGCTGTAGTCGCGGTACAACATAGACGCCACCGCATCCACCCGCAGGCCGTCGATGCCAAAGCGCTCCAGCCAGTAAAAGGCGTTACCGATCAAAAAGTTGCGCACCTCAGAGCGGCCGAAGTTGTAAATCAGCGTGTTCCAGTCTTGGTGAAAGCCTTCCTTGGGGTCGGCGTATTCGTACAAATGGGTTCCGTCAAACGTGGCCAGCCCATGCGCGTCGCTGGGAAAGTGCGCTGGCACCCAGTCCAAAATCACGCCCAGCCCGGCTGCATGGGCCGCGTCCACAAAATACTGAAAGTCTTCCGGGCTGCCAAAGCGCGCCGTGGGCGAAAACATGCCCAGCGGCTGGTAGCCCCAGGACGCGTCCAGCGGGTGTTCGCTCACCGGCAGCAGCTCCAGGTGGGTGAAGCCCATGTCGCGGGCGTAGGGCACCAGTGTGTCGGCCAGCTCGCGGTAGTTCAGCCAGCGCCAGCCCTCGGCCTTGCGCCAAGAGCCCAGGTGCACTTCGTAAATGGACAGTGGCGCGTTCAGCGCGTTGGCTGCTGCGCGCTCTGGCAGCATGGCGCGGGCGGCGGGCAGCCCGCAGACCACGCTGGCGGTGTTGGGCCGCAGTTGCGACGCAAAGGCGTACGGGTCGGCCTTGAGTTGGACCGCGTCGGTCGCGCCCAAAATCTCGAACTGGTACAGCGCACCGCGGGCCACGTCGGGCAGAAAAATCTCCCACACGCCGCAGCCGTGCAGCAGGCGCATGGGGTGGCGCCGGCCGTCCCACTGGTTAAAGCTGCCGACCACCGACACGCGTTTGGCATTGGGCGCCCAGACAGCAAAGCGCGTGCCCTCCACGCCCCGGTGCGTCTCGGGGTGCGCACCCAGGCATTCGTAGGGTCGTTGGTGTGAGCCTTCGGCCAGCAGCCAGGCATCGGCGTCGGGCAGCAGGGCACTGAATGCATAGGGGTCGTCCAGCACCGCACTATTGGCCGTGCTGCCCTCGCCTTGCTCCCACTGCACGCGCAGCTGGTAGTCAAAGGGCACGCTGCGCGCTGCCAGCATGCCGCTAAACACGCCGCTATCAAATAGCCGCTGCAAGCTGCCAACAAGCCGCTGGGTGTGGCGCTCCACCACGTCGACCGCGCTGGCGTGGGGCAGCAAGGCGTTCACCCAAATACGCCCGGCCTGCAGGTGCATGCCCAACACCCCAAAAGGGTCGGCGTGCCGTGCCGCCATCAGGGCAGAAACATCGTGGTTGCTGAGCATGTGGAGTCGCTTTGCGTGTGTATCGAATCAGGTCGCCAGACCGAAAAAGCCGCCCCAGGGCCGCAGCGCCACCACGCCTTCGGCCAGCGTGGCCCCGGCCAGGCCGCTGCCGCTGAGTTCGCGTGTGCCGGCGTGGTCGGCGGGCAGAGGCCAATCCGCCGGGGTGTCGCTGAAGTTGAACACGCACAGCACGCACTGCCCGTCCATGCGCCGCGCATAGGCCAGCACTTGCGGGTGCGCCGCAAGCAGTTGCATGTCGCCGTGGACCAGCACCGGGTGGTCGGCGCGCCAGTGGATCAGGCGGGTATAAAAATGGAGCAAGCTGTCGGGGTCGCTGCGCTGCGCATCGACCGCCAGCGCCAGGTGCTCCGGCGCCAGCGGTAGCCAGGGCGCCGCTGGGCTGAAGCCGCCGTTGGCTTGCTCGGCCTCCCAAGGCATGGGCGTGCGGCAGCCGTCGCGGCCCTTGAACTCGGGCCACAAGGCCTTGCCAAACGGGTCTTGCAATTGCTCAAACGCAATGTCGGCCTGCGTGAGGCCCAACTCGTCGCCCTGGTAAATACAGGGGCTGCCGCGCAAACTCATTTGAAAAGCCGCCGCCAGGCGCAGCAAGCGCGGGTCGGGCGTGGGGCCACCCCAGCGCGTGGCCAGGCGCACCACATCGTGGTTGGACAGCGCCCAGCACGGCCAGCCGTCACCCACGGTGGCGGTGAATTTTTCCAGCAGCCCGTGCAAAAAAGCCGCGCTTTTGTTCGGCCCCAGCAGGTCAAAGGAATAGGCCATGTGCAGCTTGTCGGCACCGCGCGTGTATTCGGCCATCCGGGCCAGCCCGTCGTCGTCGCCGATCTCGCCCACCATGGTGCTGCCGGGGTAGGCGTTGAGCAGGGTGCGCAGTTCTTTCAAAAACTCCAGGTTCTCTGGGCGGCTTTTGTCGTACACATGGTGCTGTCGGCTGTAGGGGTTGACCGGGTCTACCGACGCGTCGCTGGGGTCTGGCCGGCCGCGCCCTGGGTTGTTGCGTAGCTCTTTGTCGTGAAAGTAAAAGTTCGCCGTGTCCAGCCGGTAGCCGTCCACGCCCAGCTCCAGCCAAAAGCGCACATCGTCAAGCACTGCCGCGCGCACCTGGGGGTTGTGGAAATTCAGGTCGGGTTGCGAGACCAAAAAGTTGTGCAGGTAGTACTGCAAGCGCCGGGTGTCCCACTGCCAGGCGCTGCCGCCAAATATCGACAACCAGTTGTTGGGCGGCGTGCCGTCGTCTTGCGCATCGGCCCAGACGTACCAGTCGGCGCGCGGGTTGTGCTGGCTGGCGCGGCTTTCAATAAACCAGGGGTGCTGGTCCGAGGTGTGCGACAGCACCTGGTCAATCATCACCTTCAGGCCCAAGTGGTGCGCATGGCGCACCAGGGCGCGAAAGTCCTCCAGCGTGCCAAACAGCGGGTCTATGTCGCGGTAGTCGCTCACGTCATAGCCAAAGTCCTTCATCGGGCTTTTGAACACCGGCGACAGCCATATGGCATCGGCCCCGAGTGCGGCCACGTGCGCCAGCCGCTGCGTGATGCCAGGCAGGTCGCCCACACCGTCGCCGTTGCTGTCTTGGAAAGAGCGCGGATAAATCTGGTAGATGATGCCGCCGCGCCACCATTGCGTGTTGTCAGCCCGCGCTGCGGACGCTTGTGTCATGGGTGCTCCGGATCCAGTGAGGGTGCCGGCCCGGTGCCGACGGTTGCCAATATTGTAGGCTTCGCCGGCCGCCAAGCCGGTTTTTTCGGGGCTGCGAAACCGCTGGTGCAGCAACATACACTTGTGTATGCCGCGCTGCCGTCTGCAAAGATCGGCTACTTGGTTTTGTATATTGGAAGGAAAAGCCCCTGATGCCCCTGATGCCCCCGCTCCCCACCGTCTCGCAGGTCTTGCGCACGCCCGAGTCGCGTTTTGCCTGCCTGCCCGATTTCCCCTATACGCCGCACTACACCGAGGTCGGCGGCCTGCGCATTGCCCACATTGACGAGGGTCCGCGCGATGGACCCCTCGTGCTGCTCATGCACGGCGAGCCCGCCTGGTCGTTTTTGTACCGCAAGATGATTCCGGTGCTGGTGGCCCAGGGTATGCGGGTGATTGCACCCGATCTGGTGGGCTTTGGCCGCTCTGACAAGCCCGCGCGGGCCAGTGACTACTCCTACTTCAACCATGTCGAGTGGATGAAAGCCTGGGTGCAGGCCAACGATTTTCAGCATATGACGTTTTTCGGCCAGGACTGGGGTTCTTTGGTCGGCCTGCGCGTGGTGGCCGAATTGCCCGAGCGCTTTGACCGTGTGGCCCTGGCCAATGGTGCTTTGCCGACCGGCACCATGGCGGTGCCCAAGGCGTTCAAAATCTGGCGTGCCTTTGCGCGTTACAGCCCCTGGTTTCCGATTGGCCGCATCGTCAAAACCGGCTGCGCCAAAGGCCTGACGCCGCAAGAAGTGGCCGCTTACGAAGCCCCCTTTCCCAGCCGCAAATACCGCGTAGCGGCGCGCGTCTTCCCCGGCTTCGTGCCCACCACGCCGCAAGATCCCGAACGCGCGCGCAACGAGGCCGCCTGGGAGGTTTTCAAACGCTGGGACAAGCCCTTTCTCACCCTGTTTAGCACCCGCGATCCGGTGACCAAAGGCGGTGAAGTGATGTGGCAGCGCCGGGTGCCCGGCGCCCAAGGCCAGCCCCACACGAAAATTCGCGGTGCAGGGCACTTTTTGCAAGAAGACAAAGGCGCCGAGGTCGCACAGCACCTGGCGGAGTTTGTTCTGGCCTGAGCGGCGCGTGTCTTTCAGTGCGGTGCCCCGCAAAACGTTGCAATGGGTCCAACGCGGCGAGCGCTGGAAAATCGCCAGGGAACGCGTGAGCGGCTAGTCCGCCATGGCGCGCCGCTGCCTTCAAAAAAAGCGCCTAATAGGCCGTTCCCCAACTTGGGGAGCGCACTACCCAAGGCCTTATGCCGCATTCCTCCGTCGGCTACTTCACCAAGCAAGAAAACATTGCTGTCACGGGCGTGGCGGACATGGTGATTCGGTCCTTGCTGGACAAGCAGCAGTTTCACGACCCGCTGGAGGCGGCGCTGCGCATGGGCATTTCGTCGGCCACTTGGCCGCTGTTTGGCCTCCTGTGGCCGTCGGGTGCGTGCTTGGCAGAGCGTATGGCGTGCCGACCGGTGCGCACGGGGGAGCGCATTTTGGAGGTGGGCTGCGGTCTGGGGCTTTCGAGCCTGGTGGGGCACCGACGCGGGGCGGATATGACGGCCAGCGACTGCCATCCGCTGGCAGGCGCCTTTTTGGCCGAAAACGTGCGGCTCAACGGTCTGCTGCCGCTCAAATACCGCCACGGCCACTGGGGCCACCGGCCATTGGATAGTGACTTTGATCATGTGGCGCCCGTGTCTGCCATGCCGCAAACGGACGATATTGCGGTCAGTGGCCGATTTGAGCTCATCATCGGCAGCGACATCCTGTACGAGCGTGACGAGGCCGGTGCACTGGCCGACTTTATTGCCCATCACGCCGCCCCCAGCGCCGAAGTCTGGGTGGTTGATCCCAACCGAGGCAACCGGGCTCATTTTCACCGCAACATGGCGGCCTTGGGCTTTGGTCTGAGCGAGCAAAACCTAAACCACGCCGCGCGCCCCGGCGTGGCCGCTTACAAGGGGCGCATGCTGATCTACCAGCGCTAAGTAGGCCATCTGTAACAATTTGTTACAAAGGGTATGTCCTAGCTTGCTGGGCGAGTTTTCAGCGAATACCTTAGCCCCTTTCAACCTAGTGCAACCCTATCGGAGATCACGCATGCAAGTTCATCTCAAGGTCAATGGCCACGACAAGTCGGTCGATGTGCCGCCACACACCCTGTTAGTGCAGGTGTTGCGTGAGCACCTTCAACTCACCGGCACCCATGTGGGCTGCGACACCGCCCAGTGCGGCGCCTGCACCGTCATCAAGGACGGTCGCGCCATCAAGTCTTGCAATGTGCTGGCCGCCCAGGCCCATGGCAGCCAAATCACCACGATTGAAGGCCTGGCCCAGGCCGACGGCACCATGCACCCCATGCAAGCCGCGTTCAAAGAGTGCCATGGCCTGCAGTGCGGCTTTTGCACCACCGGCATGGTGATGAGCGCAGTAGACCTGTGCACCCACCACCCCAAGGCAGACGCAGGCGAGATTCGCGCCCTGCTAGAAGGCAATATCTGCCGCTGCACCGGCTACCAAAACATCGTCAAATCCGTGCAGCAGGGCCAGGCGGCCATGGCTGGCGCTTAAGGAGCAAACAACATGGGTGCATCAGACTTCTCCAAACTGCCCTTCATCGGCGAATCCATCCGCCGCAAGGAAGACTACCGTTTCTTGACTGGCGCTGGCCAGTACACCGACGACATCAATCTCCAAGCGCAAACCCACGCGGTGTTTGTGCGCAGCCCGCATGCCCACGCCATCATCAAAAGCATCGACATCGCGGCAGCAATGGCCATGCCCGGCGTGGTGCACATTTTTATTGGCACCGACCTAGAAGGAAAAATGGGTGGACTGCCCTGTGGCTGGCTGATCACCAGCACCGACGGCAAGCCCATGAACGAGCCGCCGCACCCGGTGCTGGCGCTGGGCAAAGCCCGCCACGTGGGTGACCAAGTGGCCATGGTGATTGCCGAGACGGTCGAGCAAGCCAAGAACGCAGCAGAAGCCGTGGTGGTCGACTACGAACCCCTGGCGGCTGTGGTCGATGTGCGCGACGCCGCCACCGGCGCCCAATTGCACGACGCCGCCCCCAACAACCATTGCTACAAATGGGCGCTGGGCGACAAAGACCAGATCGACGCAGCCTTTAGCAGGGCGGCCCACGTCACCAAGCTCGACCTGATCAACAACCGCCTGGTGCCCAACGCCATGGAACCGCGCGCTGCCATCGGCAGCTACAGCCGCGCCACCGAAGAGTACGTGCTGTATGTGTCTAACCAAAACCCGCACGTCGAGCGCCTGCTGATGACGGCTTTTGTGCTGGGCCTGCCCGAGCACAAGGTGCGTGTCATTGCCCCCGACGTGGGTGGCGGCTTTGGCTCCAAAATTTACCTCTACGCCGAAGACGTGGCGCTGACCTGGGCGTCCAAGCAGATCAACCGCAGCATCAAGTGGACCTGCGAGCGCTCAGAGTCCTTCCTGACCGATGCCCACGGCCGCGACCACGTCAGCCACGCCGAAATGGCGATGGACAAGGACGGCAAGTTTCTGGCCATGCGGGTGCACACGCACGCTAATTTGGGCGCCTATTTGTCCACCTTCTCCACCGCCGTGCCCACCATCCTCTACGCCACACTCCTGGCGGGCCAGTACACCTGCCCGCTGATTCACGTGGAAGTGGACGCCTGGTTTACCAACACCGCACCCGTAGACGCTTACCGCGGGGCGGGTCGGCCTGAGGCTACTTACCTGCTCGAGCGCCTGGTGTCGCGCTGCGGCTGGGAAATGGGCCTGGGCCAGGACGAGATCCGCAAGCGCAACTTCATCAACAGCTGGCCCTACCAGACGCCGGTTGCCTTGCAATACGACGTGGGTGACTACCTGGGCTGCATGACCAAGGCGCAAGACATGGCCGATGTGGCCGGCTTTGGCGCCCGCAAGGCCGCCAGTGCTGCCAAAGGCTTGTTGCGCGGCATTGGCTACTCCAGCTACATCGAAGCCTGCGGCATTGCGCCCAGCAATATTGCCGGCGCCTTGGGCGCGCGTGCAGGTTTGTTTGAGTGCGGCGAAGTGCGGGTGCACCCCACGGGCAGCGTCACCGTATTTACCGGTTCGCACAGCCACGGCCAGGGCCACGAGACCACGTTTGCGCAAGTGGTGGCTGCCCGTTTGGGCATTGCGGTAGAAGCGGTAGACATCGTCCACGGCGATACCGGGCGCGTGCCCTTTGGCATGGGCACCTACGGCTCGCGTTCGATCTCGGTCGGCGGTGCGGCCATCATGAAGGCGCTCGACAAGATCGAGACCAAGGCCAAGAAGATTGCTGCCCATTTGATGGAGTCCAGCGACGCCGATGTGGAGTTCGCCAACGGCGAGTTCACCGTCAAGGGCACCGACAAAAAGGTGACCTTTGGCCAGGTAGCGCTTACCGCCTATGTGCCACACAACTACCCGCTCGACAAACTCGAGCCCGGGCTGAACGAAACCGCGTTCTACGACCCCACCAACTTCACCTTCCCTGCGGGCACCTACATTTGCGAGGTCGAGGTGGACCCCGCCACAGGCGTCACCCGGGTGGAAAAGTTCACAGCAGTGGACGACTTTGGCACCATCATCAACCCGATGATTGTCGAAGGCCAGGTGCACGGCGGCCTGGTCCAAGGCATTGGCCAGGCCTTGCTGGAAAACTGCGTCTACGACCGCGAAACCGGTCAGCTGCTCACCGGATCGTTCATGGACTACACCATGCCGCGGGCGGACGACTTCCCGGAGTTCGTCATTGGCAACATTTGCACCCCCTGCACCCACAATCCGCTGGGTACCAAAGGCTGCGGCGAGGCCGGTGCCATCGGCTCGCCACCTGCCGTCATCAACGCCTTGCTCGACGCCTTGCATGGCTCGGGCGTGAAGGAATTCGACATGCCCGCCACCCCCCACCGCGTGTGGGAAGCCATCCAGGCCGCCAAGGCCTGAAGCCCCAAGGAGACACACACCATGTACGCATTCACCCTTGACCGCCCCGCCACCATCGCGGACGCCGCGAAATTGGCAGGCGCCGGAGCCAAACCCCTGGCGGGCGGGCAAACCCTGCTGGCTTCCATGAAGCTGCGCCTGTCGCAGCCCGGTCAACTGGCCGACTTGGCCGGTATTCCTGAACTCGCAGGCATTTGCCGCGAGGGCAACGCCATCGTCATTGGCGCCATGACGCGCCACATGGACGTGGCCAGCAGCGCCGAAGTGCAGTCCGCCATTCCCGGCCTGGCCGACCTGGCAGCGCACATTGGCGACCGCCAGGTGCGCGCCATGGGCACGCTGGGTGGATCGGTGGCCAATAACGACCCATCCGCTTGCTACCCCAGCGCGGTGTTGGCCCTGGGCGCCACTGTGCGCACCAACCAGCGCCAAATCGCAGCCGAAGACTTCTTTACCGGCATGTTTGGTACGGCTTTGCATGACGGCGAAATCATCACCGCCATCAGCTTTCCGATCCCCAAGCGCTCGGTTTATATGAAGTTTGTGCAACCCGCCTCGCGCTTTGCGCTGGTGGGCGTGTATGTGGCGCAAACCGATGCGGGCGTTCGCGTGGCCGTCACGGGTGCCGGTCAGTGCGTGTTTCGCCACCATGGCTTGGAGGCCGCGCTCAACAATAGCTTTACAGTTGCGTCTGCGGCGTCGGTGGCGATCGACGCATCCGAGCTCAACCACGACATCCACGCGAGCAGTGCTTACCGCGCCAACCTGATCAGCGTGCAAACGCAGCGGGGTGTCGCTAAGCTACTGGGCTAGTCGCCGTGCCTCGGGCGGCCTTGGCCGCTTGATGCCAAGGCTCCGTGTCGGTGCACGCGGGGCCTTTTTTTTGGAAAGAATATGCGTACTTTTTCGTCTGTTGATTCCCTGATAGCCGCACTGCGAGAGGCCGGTTATTTCGCCGAACGCCGCCTGGCCACCGCCGTTTTCTTGGCGCTCAAGTTAGAGCGCCCCTTGCTGCTCGAAGGCGAGCCCGGTGTGGGCAAGACCGAGCTGGCCAAGGCCCTGGCCACCGCCCTGGGACGCGCCCTGATTCGCCTGCAGTGCTACGACGGTCTGGAGCAGCGCGAAGCTCTGTATGAGTGGAACTACGCGGCGCAACTGCTGCACATGCGCGCCGCCCAAAGCGGCGCCGGTGGCGAATTAGAGACGGCGCGCGTCGAGCGCGAGGTCTATCAGGAGCGCTACCTGATTCGCCGCCCCTTGCTAAAGGCCTTGCAGGCTCCCGCGCCCGGCGCGGTGCTCTTGATCGACGAGGTAGACCGCGCTGACGAGCCCTTCGAGGCCTTTTTGCTGGAATACCTGGGCGAATACCAAGTGAGCGTGCCCGAGATTGGCACCATCAGCGCGCAGTTCAAACCCGTCACCATCCTCACCAGCAACCGCACCCGCGAACTCAATGACGCGGTCAAGCGCCGTTGCCTCTACCACTGGCTGGATTACCCCGATCGCGAGCGCGAGCTTGAAATCATTCGCGCCCAGGTGCCCGACGCCGCCGAAGCGCTGTCGGACCAGGTGGCGACCATCGTCCACCGCCTGCGCAGCCAACCCTTTGCCAGCGCCTTCCAGCGTGCCCCGGGCATCGCTGAGAGTGTGGAATGGGCCAAGGCCCTGATTGCGCTGGACACACTGGTGCTGGACCCCGAGGTGATGAGCGACACCGCTGGCATCTTGTTCAAGCAGCGCGAAGACGTTGCAGCGCTCACCCACGCGCTTGCCACCGACTTGCTGGCACCGCCCGAGGCGGACGACCCCGCCGCCTGAGCCCACAGTCGCCATGCAACTCGGTGATTCCCGCAGTGGCAAGCTGGGCGACAACCTCGCCGCCTTTGGTCGCAGCCTGCGCCGAGCCGGGGTGCGCGTGGACAGCGCGCGCATCGCCTTGTCCGCCCAAGCAGCGTTGGTCGTGGGCTTGGGCGACAGAGATGATTTGAGCGCCGCGCTGGAGGCCGTGCTGGTCAGCCGCGAGCAAGACCGTTTTGTATTTCGCGAGCTGTTTGAAGCCTTTTTTCGCAACCCCAATATGGCGCACAAGCTGCTGTCGCAGCTTTTGCCCAGCGCCGAAGGCAAGGCCGAACCCAGTAAACGCCGGCCCCGCGTGCGTGAGGCCCTGTCCCCCCAGCAGACTCTTGGCATGCATGCCGGCCCAAAAAAAGAAGACCAAAAAGTCGAGTTCGACGCTGCGATGACCGCCAGCAGCGAGCAGCGCCTTAAACACGCCGACTTCAATGCACTTTCGGCCACCGAATACCGGCTGGTCGAGCGCTTAGCGCGCGATGTTCGTATGCCCTTACCCACGTTTGCCTCGCGGCGCAGCCAACAGGGCGTGCGCGGTGCGGCGCTGCACTGGGCCGGCGTGCTGCGCCAAGGTGTGCGCACCGGGGGCGAGCCGATGGTGCTGCCCCGCTTGCAGCGCAAACGCCAGCCCTTGCCCTTGCTCGTGTTGGTGGATATTTCGGGCTCTATGGAGCGTTACGCCCGCCTCTTGCTGGCGTTTTTGCATGCGGCCACCCGACGCCACCCCCGGCGCGATGTGTTCGCCTTTGGCACCCAGCTAACCGACTTGAGCCCCGCCTTTCGCCTGGCCGACACCGACGCGATGCTGGCCCACGCCAGCGCCGCGATTGCAGATTTTGCCGGGGGCACCCAGCTGGGCGGCTCGCTGGCGCAGCTGCGCATGATGCACGCGCGCAAGCTTGTTGGACGGCGCACCATGGTGCTGGTAATCACCGACGGCCTGGACACCGGCGCGCCCGCAGCGCTGGCGCAAGAGCTGCTCTGGCTCAAGCGCCACAGCCGGCGCCTGCTGTGGCTCAACCCTTTGTTGCGCTTTGAAGGCTACGCGCCTCTGGCCCGAGGCGCTACCGAATTGCACCGAGCCGCCGACGCCATGTTGGCCGTGCACAACCTCACCAGCCTGGAGCAGCTCGCTACCAGTCTGGCCGGGGTGATGCGGCGCTAGCGCCCCGGCGACTGGGCTTGCCGAGCGCTTGCGGCACAATGATTTTTAACCTGAACCTTTACGGAGCAAGACCATGGAAATGCAAGGCAACCGGCTACTGGCCATCACCCAGCAGCAGGCTTGGGATGCCCTCAACGACCCCGAGGTGCTCAAAACCTGCATCGCCGGCTGCGACAAGGTCGAGCGCAGTGGCGAGAACCAGTTCACCGTGGGGGTGGCCATAAAAATTGGTCCGGTGTCGGCCAAGTTCAGCGGCAAGATTGCGTTGGCCGATATGGCGCCACCCCACAGCTACACCCTGAGCTTTGAAGGCCAGGGCGGCCCGGCGGGCTTTGGCAAGGGCAGCGCCAAGGTGCAACTCACCCCTGCTGCTGCGGGCACCGAACTGAGCTACAGCGTGCAGGCCTCGGTCGGCGGCAAGATCGCGCAGCTCGGCCAGCGATTGATCGACGGTGTGGCCAAGTCCATGGCCGAAGACTTTTTCAAACGCTTTGACCAGGAGATGCAAAGGCAGTATCCCGCAACAGATGCGCCGGCCACGCCGGTGTCCCAAGCCAGCGCCCCCGACACCGGCTTCAAGCTGTCGGCCTGGGGCTGGGTGGCGGGCGCAGTGGCCCTGGCCCTGGTCATTTGGTTCCTGCGCTAGCGCACCACCCGCGTCCCGCGCCACCCGTGCCCGCGTGACCAGGGTAGTCCAAGTCTCGGTAAACAACATTCCTGCGCCAAGCCCATGAAACAACACACGCCGCCGGTGAACCTGCGGGTTCAGCGCAGCGCGCTGGCAGCTACTGGCCTTGCGCTTTTGTCTTTGCTGCTGGCCTGCGGCAAGCCCGCAGGCGTGGGTGGCGCGGCAGGCGAGGCCAGCTCCAGCACCGTAGCTTTGAACGCGCAGGTCACCCAAAGCCTTCCGTTTGACCAGCGTGAAGATTTTGAGGACGCCCAACGTGGCTTTATCGCCAAGCCCACTGGCAAGCTACTGGCTGCAGACGGCAGTGTGCTAAACGACTTTGACGCCTACGGCTTTTTGGCCGGCCCGGCGCCCGCCACCGCCAACCCCAGCCTGTGGCGCCATGCGCAGCTCAATGCCAATATCGGTCTGTACAAGGTGATGGACGGCGTCTACCAGTTGCGCGGTTTTGACATTGCCAACCTCACGCTCATTGAGGGCAAGTCTGGCTGGATAGTGGTGGACGCACTTACGTCGCGCGAATCGGCCGCCGCCGCCATGGCGTTCGCCCATCAACATTTGGGCAAAAAACCGGTCTCGGCACTGATCCTTACGCATGCCCACGTCGACCATTTTGGCGGCGCTCTGGGCGTCATATCGCAGCAAGAGGTGGCCCAGCGCAAGGTGCCGGTGGTTGCGCCCGCCGGCTTTATGGAAGAAGCCACCAGCGAAAACGTGATGGTGGGCACCGGCATGGGGCGACGCTCGATTTACCAGTTTGGCCGTGACTTGCCCCGCTCGGCGCTCGGCAACCTGGACACCGGCTTGGGCAAAGACGTGGTCTATGGCGCCATGGGTGTGTTGGCGCCCAACTGGCTGATTTACCAGGCCAACCAGCCCATGCAGCTCGACGGCGTGGACTTTGTGTTCCACAACGTGCCCAACGCCGAATGCCCGGCTGAGCTGACCTTTAGCATTCCCAGCAAAAAGCTATACAACGGCGCTGAGAACCTGTCGCACACCATGCACAACCTGCTGCCCATTCGCGGCGCTAAGGTGCGCGACGCGCTGCGCTGGGCCAACTACATGGACCAGGCGCTGGAACAAACCAAAGACACCCAGGTGTTTATCGCATCGCACCACTGGCCCATCTGGGGCAATGCCCGCGGGCAGGAGCTCATCACCAAGCACCGCGATGTGTACAAATACACGCATGACCAGACGGTGCGCCTCATCAACGCCGGTTACACCCCACGCGAGATTGCCGAGATGGTGAAACTGCCTGCGTCCCTGAGCGACTACTTTGGCGCACGCGGCTACTATGGCGACCTGCGCCACAACGTCAAGGCCGTGTACCAGTTCTACATGGGCTTTTACGACGGCAACCCGGCCAACCTGAACCCCTTGCCACCCACCGAATCGGCCAAGCGCTACTTAGATCTCGTGGGCGGCGCGGACAAGGCCGTGACCGCCGCCCAAGCCGCCTATGACAAGGGCGACTACCGCTGGGCCGCCGAGCTGCTCAACCATGCCGTGTTGGGTGACCCGACCAGCCAATCGGCCAAAACGCTGCTCGCGCAAACCTACGAGCAAATGGGCTATGCGTCAGAGGCCGCCACCTGGCGCAATGCCTACCTCACCGGCGCCCAAGAGCTGCGCCAGGGGCCACCTGCCCAAGGTGTGCCCAAGGCCGCAGCGATCGACCTGTTGTTTCAAACACCCACCGAACGCTTTTTGGAAGCCATGGCCGCCAGCTTGGACGGCCCAGCGGCGGCGGACAAAAACCTCAAGATCAACCTGGTGCTCACCGACCAGAAGGAAAGCTATGTGTTGTGGTTGGAAAACGCGGTGCTGCACTTCAAACGTGGCACAGCTGCGGACGCTCATGCCACGCTGCTGCTTACCAAGCCCCTTTTTGTGAAGATGATTGCGGGCACCGCTGGCGTCAAGGACACGCTGCTGAGCGACGAGCTCCAAGTCAAAGGCAGCAAGATCGACCTGGTGCGATTTTTCGGGCTGATCGGCAAGGCCGCCGGCGTGTTTCCGGTGGTGACGCGTTAGCTGAGCCCCGCCGCCCGGCCGTTTAACTGCGCCCCAGCAAATGCCGCAGCGCAAAGTCGGCATCCACCGCCTGTTCGGTCAGCTCATGGCGCTTCACCATCGCATATAGATCAATAAACCGGGCGCCAAAAATCCCGCCAAGTAAGGGGCAGCCTTCCAGCGCGGTCAGCGCTTCGCTCAAGTCCTGAGGCAATGGCGCGCTTTTTTGGCTTTCGACCATTGCACTGCCTTTGGGGCTGGGTTCTAGCTGTTGTTGCATGCCGATTAAGCCGGTGCCCAGCATCAGCGCCAACGTCAGGTAGGGGTTCGCGTCGCCGCCGGGCAGGCGGTGTTCCAGGCGGCGGTTAGCGGGGTTGGATTGGGGGATGCGAAAAGCCACGGTGCGGTCGTCGTGGCCCCAGTCGGCGTGGGTGGGAGAGGCGTCGGGGCGGCGTATGCGCAAATACGAATGCGCGTAGGGCGCGAGGATCGCCATAGCGCCAAGTGCTGACGCCTGCCAGCCGCCAATAAAGTGCGCCAGGCGCGGGTGCGCGCTGCCGTCTGTGGCGGTGAACGCGTTGCCGCCTGCCTGATCGCTCAGGCTGATGTGCCAGTGCATGCCGCTGCCCGGCTCGTCGGCGTAGGGCTTGGCCATGAAGGTCGCCAGGCAGCCGTGGCGCCGCGCGAATTCGCGCGCCAGGCGCTTGAAGCGAAACACCGCGTCGGCTTGCGCTAGCGGCTCGCCCGGACGGAAGTTAACTTCGTATTGCCCGGTGGCCGATTCGTGGCCATAGCCGCTAATAGGAATGGCCTGCATCTCACACGCCGCCCAAAGGCCATCAAAAAACGGTGCAAAAGTCTGCGCGGTCTCGGCTGACGCCAAATCGTGTGAACTCTCGATGTGCGGCACCCGGCCCGACATGCCATGCGCCACCTGCAAGCCGCCTCGGGCGTTGCGATCGGGATGCACCAGAAAAAACTCCAGCTCGGGCGCCACCAGCGCTTGGTAGCCCGCATTCTGCAGGCGCGCCAGCGTGCGCTGCAGCAGTTGCCGGGGCGACAGATCGGCCACCGCATAGTCGGCGTGGCCGTCGGCAG
>CAMDKE010000018.1 GCA_945901215.1 Comamonas sp. lk | reverse complement strand
TGTCGCCGCGCGCAATGCGCGCGCGCTGGCGTTCGTTCAATGCTTCGAAGTCATCCCGGCGCATATAGACCTCGCCGCGCACTTCCAGCACCTCGGGCAGCTGACTGGTGCCAGCGGCCAGCAGCCTCAGGGGAATTTGACCCACGGTGCGAATGTTTTGCGTGACGTCTTCGCCGTATTCGCCGTCGCCCCGGGTGGCCGCTTGCACCAGCACGCCCGCCTCGTAGCGCAAATTGATGGCCAGGCCGTCAAACTTGAGCTCGGTCACAAACTCCACGGCTGGCGCCTCATCGGTCAGTTCAAGCTCTTTGCGCACACGGGTGTCAAAGGCCAGGGCGCCGCTGGATTCGGTATCGGTCTCGGTGCGGATGCTCAGCATGGGCACGGCGTGGCGCACCGGGGCGAAGGCCTCGAGCGGCTTGCCGCCTATGCGCTGGGTGGGGGAGTCAGGCGTGCGCCAGTGCGGGTGGGCAGCTTCAAGGGCCTGCAGTTCCTGGAACCACTGGTCGTAGACGGCATCGGGCACCTCGGGCACGTCAAGCACGTAGTACTGGTGGCCGTGGTGCTGCAGCAGGCTGCGCAACTGCGCCATGCGTGCCTGCACGGGGTCCGGCAATGCGGACGCAGAAGATGTGGCAGAAAAAAGGTCGGGCGTTGGCATGGGCAAAGCGGCTCACCGCGGGGCAGTGGATGGGCGCAAAGCCTGCACGGCGCGTGAGGGCAGCGCCGGTTTCAAGAAAAAAGGCGCCGCGCCAAGGCCGATCCGGCTGCAAAGTCGCGCTGCTCCAGCATGTCATACAGGCGGTGCAGTTCCTGGCTAATGGTCTGCAGCGCTTGAGGCGACAGGGCCTGGCCGTTGTCGTCAGTAACCACACCGTCCATGCTCTGCGCCATGGCCTGGGCGGCGTGGCACATGCGGTCAAAGGGCTGGTCGGCGCGGTCCACTTGGGGCACGTCCAGGTGCAAAACCAGTTCGTAAATCGCTGTTTTGTCCGGGTCTTCAGCCAGCACAGCCTGGCTGTCAAAGGTCAAGGACAGCAAGGGTGGCAAACCGTCGGCGCCGCCGGCCATGACCATGCGTCCCGGTAATTGGCCGGCCACAAAACCCTGCTGCGCCGCCATCTGGGCCACATAGCCCGGACTCCAGGCCGCCTGGCGAACGCGCAGATTGAGCCCGAGCTGGGCGTCATGCGCGCTGGCGAAATTGTCAAGCTCTCGGGCCCGTGCCACTTCATCGCGCATCTCAGGGAACTCCGGCGTTGCGCCCAGCGCATCGGCAAAAGCCTGTGTTTTCATCACAAATTCAGAGTATTCAATGTCGTTGAGTGGGCCCGAACGGTTGGCCAATTGAACGCCTGTTTGGAATACGTGGTAGCGCGCACCCGCGGCCGGGCTTTCCCATTCCTGGGTTTCGACGTTAAAGCCTTCAATAGAAAACAGCTTGGTCCCCGCGCGCCGGGTGGTGGGGAAAGCGGCCATGGCGGCCTCACCTGACACCGCAGTGGCCAAGGGGTCGAGGTTGACAGCGGCAATGGCGTCTATCAAGGCGTCTATCGCCGGGCGCCGGGCCATCGGGTGCGACAGGCGCATGGCATCAAAACCTTCGTCATCCAAAGAGGGCTCCTGCACCGCAGCTTCGCTTTCTGGCGGCACACCCACTGGTTCGGGCTGGCGGGGCGCGTTGGCACGGGCGGACCAGGCACTGTGTACCACCAGGCCCAACAGCACCAAAGCACCAATGACGACCAAGCCAAATTGCAAGTTACTCATGTTGTGCTATCTCCATCTCTTTTAGTAAGCGACTGATTGTGGCCCCTAGGGCTGCTGCACCAGGTCCACGGCCGCTTCCATATCCACTGCAACGATGCGCGACACGCCCTGCTCTTGCATCGTGACGCCAATCAGCTGCTCAGCCATTTCCATGGCAATTTTGTTGTGGCTGATGAACAAGAACTGGGTGCTTGCGCTCATGCTGGTGACCAGTTTGGCGTAGCGCTCGGTGTTGGCGTCATCCAGCGGTGCATCGACCTCGTCAAGCAGACAAAACGGCGCCGGGTTGAGCTGAAAAATAGCAAACACCAGCGCAATCGCAGTCAGCGCTTTTTCGCCGCCCGAGAGGAGGTGAATGGTCTGGTTTTTTTTGCCCGGTGGTTGCGCAATCACTTGCACGCCCGAATCCAATATCTCGTCGCCGGTGATTACCAGCCGGGCATTGCCGCCGCCAAAGAGCTCCGGGAACATGCGACCGAAATGGGTGTTGACTTCGTTAAAGGTGGTCGATAACAGATCGCGCGTCTCGGCGTCGATCTTGCGAATGGCGTCTTCCAGCGTCGCCATGGCCTGGTTGAGGTCGAGGCTTTGCGCATCCAAAAACTCTTTGCGCTCGCGCCCGGTGGTCAATTCATCCAAAGCCGCCAAGTTGACCGCGCCCAGGGCCGCAATGTCGCGGTGGATGCGGTCAATTTCACTTTGCAATCCTGACAGCCGCACCGGCTGCGCCTGCAGACTCAGCGCCAGGGCGTCCAGGTCGGCTTGGGCTTCAAACAACTGGTTTTGGTACTGTTCAAACCCCAAACGGGCCGCCTGCTCTTTGAGCTGGAACTCGGTGATGCGCTGGCGCAAGGGCTCCAATGCGCGCTCCAATTGCAAGCGCCGCTCGTCGCTGGCGCGCAATTTTGCGGTTAGGTCGTCGTATTCGCTGCGCTTGGCGCCGAGTTGATGCTCACGTTGCGCCTTGAGCTCCAAGGCACTTTGCAAGCCCGCCTGGGCTGCGGCGTCGGTGAGTCGCTCCAACTCCACGGTGGCGCGTGCGCATTCGTCCGTCAGCGCTTGGGTTTGCTCGTCGGCCGTTTGCACGGCGCGCACCAGTTCGCCGTTGCGGGCATCGAGGCTGCGTTGCGAAAAACTGGCTTCTTGGGCCTGGCGCTCCAGCGAGCGCTGTTGCTCCAAGGACTGGGTCAGGCGGCTGCGGCACCAGATGACCTGTTCATCGAGTTCGGCGTGGCGCTCCTGGCTTTGGGCCAATTCCAGATCCAAGGTCTCAAACTGGGCCTCCGCCACAGCAGCGCGCTCTTGCAAGTCCTCAAGCTGGGCGTCCAGATCGGCGCCATCGGTGGCGATTTGCAGGCTGCGGCTGCGAACCTGCTCGCACAGTTGCGCCAGGCGCAAAACTTCGACCTGCAGGCTGTGGTTGCGCGCCTGAACCTCTTGCGCCTGTCGACGCAGTGCCACCAATTGCTGGGCGCTTTCGGCATACGCTGACTCGGCGCGTGCCAGCGCCGCGCGCGACTCCTGGGCCATCAGCGTTTGGGCGCGCACCTCTTTTTCCAAGTTTTGGATCTCGTGGGCGCGCGCCAGCAAACCGGCTTGCTCCGCATCCTGGGCATAAAAACCCACGCTGTGCAAGCCCACACCATGGCCCTGGGCCACAAAAAGGGTTTCACCAGGCGCCAGGCTGCCGCGCTGGGCCAAGGCTTCGTCCAGGCTGGTAGCGCAGTAGCAGCCCTGCAGCCATACGGCCAAAACCGCGGCCAAGCCAGCGTCATGTACGCGAACCAAGTCTGACAGCCGGGGAAGCGCAGATGCAGCAGCCGTAGTACCCGCAAGCGGGGGGCTAAAAAATGACAGTTTTGCCGGTGGAGCGTCGCTGGCAAACGACCGCACCAATTCCAAGCGTGAGACCTCCAAGGAACCCAGCCGGTCGCGCAGCGCCGCTTCCACGGCGTTTTCCCATCCGGCCTCAACATCGATTCGGCTCCACAGGCCTTGCAAGCCTTCCAAACCGTGCTTGGTCAGCCAGGGTTGGAGCTTTCCGTCGGTACGAACGCGCTCCTGCAAGGCCTTGAGCGCCTCCAGCCGGGCCGACAAGTCCGCATGCCGTGCCGACTCGTGGTTGACCCGGTCTTGCTGCGTGCGCCGGGCTTCGTCGAGCAGAGGCACGCTGTCTTGCAGGTCGTCGACGGCCGCCTGGGCGATTTCCGCCTGCAATTGGGCGGCATCGCACTCTTGCTGCAGGGCGAGCAAACGCGGCTCATCAGCGGCCACCAAGGCGCTTTTTTCTGCGGTCAGTCGCTCTCGGCGGGTCGTCAACTGGCGGCTTTGCTCCTGCACATTGCGCTGCTCGGCGGCCAACACGCCAAGCGCTTGCTGCACTTGCGAGACCGCGCTGCGCTGGGCGTTGGCGGTCGATTGCGCGTGCTCCAAGGCGTCTTCCAGCTGGGGCAGCTGCTGCGCATGGTCGTCCAGCTGGGCGGACAGCAACTCCGTGTGCTGGGCCCCGGCCGTGGCCAGCTCGCCCAGGCGCTCGATTTCTTGGCCGGCCTGGGTCTTGCGCTGCGCCCATTGCAAGATTTGCTCTTGAAGCGTGGCCATGCGCTGCTCCACGCGCTGGCGGCCATCGACCACAAAACGAATTTCCGCCTCCAAGCGGCCTACTTCGGCACTGGCCTCATAGAGCAAACCTTGGCGCTGATTTACCTCGTCGGCCGCTGCGTAATGGGCCTGGCGCACCAACTCCAGGTCGGCCTCGATGTGGCGCAGGTCGGCCAGGCGGGCCTCTAATGCAAGTACCGCGCTTTGCGCCTCAGTTTGCACTTTGGCCTGGTCGGCCTGGGCTTCGGCGCGTTTCAAAAACCATTGTTGGTGCTGTTTTTGGGTCACCTCAAGCTGCAATTGCTTGTATTGCAGGGCCACTTGCGCTTGTTTTTCCAGCTTTTCTAAGGAGCTGTTGAGTTCGCGCAAGATGTCTTCGACCCGCGTCAGGTTCAGGCGGGTGTCGCTCAGGCGGTGTTCGGTTTCGCGGCGGCGTTCTTTGTATTTAGAGACGCCGGCCGCTTCTTCCAGAAACAAGCGCAATTCTTCGGGTTTGGACTCAATGATGCGGCTGATCGTGCCCTGCCCAATGATGGCGTAAGCACGTGGCCCCAGGCCCGTGCCCAAAAACACGTCTTGCACATCTCGCCGACGCACCACCTGGTTGTTGATGAAGTAGCTCGATGTCCCGTCGCGGGTGAGCACCCGGCGAACGGCAATTTCGCCAAACTGACCCCATTGGCCGCCAGCGCGGTGGTCGGCGTTGTCAAACACCAGCTCCACACTGGCGCGGCTGGCCGGTTTGCGGGTGGTCGTGCCGTTGAAAATAACGTCTTGCATGGACTCGCCACGCAGTTCGCTGGCGCGGCTCTCGCCCAACACCCAGCGCACGGCGTCCATGATGTTGGATTTGCCACACCCGTTGGGGCCCACCACACCCACCAGTTGCCCTGGCAACAAAAAATTGGTGGGCTCAACAAAGGATTTAAACCCGGAGAGCTTGATGGAATTGAGGCGCACAAAAAGAAAAAATTGGGGCTAAGCTCTTGATTTGATTACCAAAAAGCGATTTTTATCGGCTGGTTTCGGTGCACCGATGATACTGCGGCGCAGCAAAGCCGCTACCGCGATCACCCGGCCTGGACCAAATAGTGCGCGGCCTCCTTCGCCAGCAACAGCAGCTTGGGTGCCAAATGGTCAAACGCGGCATCGATGCCCGGCGCGTCGGCGCTGCAACACAGCCGCTCTACCGCGACCAACTCTGCTCCGAGGTCCTCATGGCAAAAAACCGGGACAAAGCCCTTGAGCGAATGCAAGCAGCGGGCAGCGGCATACCTTTCCCCCTGGGCCAACAACAAGGCCACGGCCGGCACATCTTTTTCCAGGGTAGCGCACAAGATGGGCAGCATGTCTTGCAGGGCCTGGGCGTCACCTAAATAGTCCAAAGCGCCTTGCACGTGAAGGCGCCCGTAAATGGGGAAAGAGGCTAAGCCATCAGGCATGGAAAATCTCCTCAAAACGCCAAGGTCTTACTCAGCACCACCGCGAGGGCAATAGGGCATTTGGCAGCAATTCGACGATAATAACGTCCCATGAATGCATATTTGCCGCTATTGCAGGCCTATCCGTTTGAACGCCTGCGCCGTTTATTCGCCGACGCTGCACCCAACCCTGCATATTCCCCGATCAGCCTGGGTATTGGTGAGCCGCGACACGCCACACCGGCACTGATCAAGGATGCATATTGCCAGGCCATCCACGGCAGCGGACTGTCCGCCTACCCGGCCAGCGCGGGCGACCCGGCATTGCGCAGTGCCGTCGGCCATTGGTTGCGACGCCGCTACCGGCTGGAAGTGAATCCGGCCGCACAGATACTGCCCATCAACGGATCACGCGAGGCGCTTTTTGCTTTCGCCCAAACCGTATTGAGTCCCCAGGCGGACGGCGCCAAGCCGCTGGTGGTCTGTCCCAATCCGTTCTACCAAATTTACGAAGGTGCCGCGCTCTTGGCTGGAGCCGAGCCGTATTTTGTGGCGTCCGACCCCCAGCGCAACTTTGCTCAGGACTGGGCCAGCGTGCCCGAGGCGGTGTGGCAGCGCACGCAGCTCCTGTTTGTTTGCAGTCCGGGCAATCCCGCAGGCGCGGTCATGCCCTTGTCGGAATGGCGCATGCTGTTTGATCTGAGCGACCGATTTGGCTTCGTGATCGCCAGCGACGAGTGTTACAGCGAAATCTATTTCCGTGACGAGCCGCCCCTGGGTGGTCTGGAGGCCGCCACGCAACTAGGCCGCAGCGACTTCAAAAACCTGGTGTCCTTCAGCAGCCTGTCCAAGCGCAGCAACGTGCCGGGCATGCGCAGCGGCTTTTGCGCAGGTGACGCCACGCTGATCCAGCAGTTTTTGCTCTACCGCACCTACCATGGCAGCGCCATGAGCCCGGTGGTGCAAAGCGCCAGCATCGCCGCCTGGAACGACGAAGCGCACGTGGTGGAAAACCGCGCGCTCTACCGCGAAAAATTCGCACAAATCACGCCCCTGCTGGCCACAGTGTTAGACGTGGCTTTGCCCGACGCCGGTTTCTATTTGTGGGCCGCCGTGCAGGGCAGCGACGAGAATTTCTCCCGCGACCTTTACGCTGCCTACAATGTGACGGTTTTGCCCGGCTCGTATTTGGCGCGAGAGTCCCGTGGCCACAACCCGGGTGCCGGACGCATTCGCATGGCACTGGTAGCGCAAACCGACGAATGTTTGGAAGCCGCCCAACGCATAGTGGCATTCGTCCAAACCCGCAACCAGACATCCTGACGTGGCACCCTGCAAAACAATTGCTTTCCATAACGACCCCCCTCACGACCCCTAACGACCTTTAGCGACAAGCACCATGACCCAGCAACTCCAAGCCATCCTCGACGCCGCGTGGGAAAACCGCGCCAATATCACCATCCAATCAGCACCCAAAGAAGTGTCGGATGCCGTGGAACATGTCATTTCGGAACTCAATAACGGCAAACTGCGCGTGGCCACCCGTGACGGCGTGGGTCAATGGACCACCCACCAATGGATAAAGAAGGCGGTTTTGCTGAGCTTTCGGCTCAAGGACAACGCCCTCATCCAAGCGGGCGACCTGGGCTTTTACGACAAGGTGCCGACCAAATTTGCCGGCATGAGCGAAGCCGAAATGAAGGCCACTGGCGTGCGCGTGGTGCCCCCGGCTGTTGCACGGCGCGGCAGCCACATTGCCAAGGGTGTCATTTTGATGCCCTCTTACGTCAACATTGGCGCTTACGTGGACGAGGGAACCATGGTCGACACCTGGGCCACTGTGGGTTCTTGCGCTCAAATCGGCAAAAACGTGCACCTCAGCGGCGGCGTTGGCATTGGCGGCGTGCTTGAGCCCATGCAGGCCGGCCCGACCATCATCGAAGACAACTGCTTTATCGGCGCGCGCTCCGAAGTGGTGGAGGGCGTGATCGTCGAAGAAAACTCAGTCATTTCCATGGGCGTATACCTGGGCCAGAGCACCCCGATTTATGACCGCGCCACCGACACCGTAAGCTATGGACGCATCCCTTCAGGCTCGGTGGTGATCAGCGGCAGTTTGCCCAAAAACGACGGCAAATACAGCCTGTACGCCGCCATCATCGTCAAGCGTGTGGACGCACAAACCCGGGCCAAGACCTCGCTCAACGACTTATTGCGCGATTAACTCCTCTCCAGGGTAAACCGCCGACATTGAGCAGTGTTTTCAACCATGACTGAAACGGTAAAAAACGACGTTTTAGAACGCATGCTGCGCTTCATGGTGGACAAACGCGCCTCCGACCTCTACCTTTCTGCCAATTGCCCACCCACCATACGAATCAATGGCCTGTGCGTGCCGATCACCAGCCAGTCGCTTGGCAAGGACGCGCCCAAGGAGTTGCTCGCCAGCATGGTGTCAGCCGGGCAAATGGAGGTATTGGCCACGCGCCACGAGCTCTCCACCGTGATTCCTCTTGACGGTTTAGGGCGCTTTCGGGTCAGTGCGTTCATTCAGCGCGGCACCGTAGCTCTGGTCATTCGCTTTGTGCCCTTTGTAATTCCATCGTTGCTAGACAGCCAACTGCCCCCGGTTTTGCAACGCCTGGTGATGGAAAAGCGCGGCTTGGTGCTGATGGTGGGCGCCACCGGAGCGGGCAAAAGTACCACCATGGCGTCAATGATTGACCACCGGAACAAAAACACCTCAGGCCACATACTGACCTTTGAGGATCCAATCGAGTTTTTGTTCCAGCACAAAAAGTCTATCGTCAACCAGCGTGAAATTGGGGCGGATGCCCTGTCCGTCGAACTGGCGATGAAAAATGCCATGCACCAGGCGCCCGATGTGATTTTTATTGGCGAAATTCGGGACCAGCAAACCATGTCGGCGGCATTGGCCTTCGCGCAATCGGGCCACCTGTGTATGGCCACGCTGCATGCCAACAACAGCTACCACGCATTGACCCAGATTTTGGGTTTCTATCCGGCGCAAGCGCGCGAGTCGGTCCGACTCGATATGTCGGTGGCCTTGAAAGCCATGCTGTCCCAGCGCCTGATTCGAACGGCCAGCGGCCAACGCTTAGCCGCCTGCGAGGTGATGATGAACACCGTGCGGGTGGCCGAGTTGATTGAACGCGGCGAGTTTTCCGAAATACCGGCTGCCATGGAGCAATCCATTTCGCAGGGCTCCCAGTCGTTCGAGCAGGACATTGCGCGGCTTATTGCATCGGGTGCAATCAACCAGCAAGAAGGTATCGCCCACGCCGACTCGCCATCGAATCTGATGTGGCGCCTGCAAAACAGCGGCGATTCTGCGCTACTGATGCCCTCGCAGAAGCAGGGATCGCACCCGAAGTCCGACACAGGACCGATTACCTTGATGTTGGACCCCTGATGCCTTTGCGCAACGCAACGCTGCACTTAACGGAGGAATTGCTCGCGCGTTCCTCGGTCACGCCACTGGACGCAGGATGCCAAGACCTTATCCGCTCACGCCTGTCGGCGCTCGGTTTTGCCTGCGAAACCTTGGAGAGTGGCCCTGCCGATTTCCGCGTGTCTAACCTCTGGGCCAAACGCAGTGCTGGCGGCCCCGATGGCGGGGGTGCGCCCGCCAAAACCCTGGTGTTTGCCGGCCACACCGACGTAGTCCCCACCGGCCCGCTGGCGCAGTGGGACAGCGCGCCGTTTAGCCCTAGCCACCGCGATGGTCGACTCTATGGCCGAGGTGCGAGCGACATGAAGACGTCCTTGGCTGCTTTCGTGGTGGCGATTGAAGAGTTTTTGGTCGATACGCCAACGCCTGCGCTGAGCATCGCCCTGCTGCTTACCAGCGACGAAGAAGGCCCTGCCGTAGACGGTACGGTGGTGGTGTGCAAGACATTGACGGCCCGCGGTGAGGTGGTGGATTACTGCATCGTGGGCGAACCCACCTCGGTGGAGCGCACCGGCGACATGATCAAAAACGGCCGGCGCGGCACCATGAGTGGCAAGCTCACGGTCAAAGGGGTGCAAGGCCACATCGCCTACCCCCACATGGCGGACAACCCGATCCACCGCGTAATGCCTGCCCTGGCCGAACTGGTGACGGTGCGTTGGGACGAAGGCAACGCCTATTTCCCCCCCACGAGCTGGCAGGTCAGCAATATGCACGGCGGCACGGGGGCCAGCAATGTGATTCCGGGCGAAGTGGTAATTGACTTCAACTTCCGCTTTTGCACCGAATCCACGCCTGAGTCACTGCAAACCCGCCTTTGCGCCGTGCTGGACCGCCACGGCCTGAACTACGACCTGGCCTGGACAATTGGCGGCCTGCCTTTTCTCACTCCGCCCGGCACACTGGTGGACGCAGTGCGAGACGCGATACGCGATGAAACCGGTCTAGAAACCCAACTCTCCACCACAGGCGGCACCAGCGATGGCCGTTTTCTGGCCCAAATATGTCCGCAGGTAATCGAACTGGGCCCGCCAAACGCCACCATCCACAAAATCAACGAGTACGTGGCGCTGGCCGACATTGAACCGCTGAAGAATATCTACCGCCGTGTGCTGGAGCGCTTGCACCGGCAGGCCCAGGCATGACGCTGCTGCCACTGGTAGAGGCCTGCGCCAAGCAACTCGCAGACGCCGGTGTTTCTTTGGGCCATGGCACCAGTAACGCCCACGATGAGGCCGCCTGGTTGGTACTTTGGCAACTCGGTTTGCCACTGGACACGCCACTCGTCGGCGACCAAGCCCAAGCCGACACCGCCGTCAATGATGAGAAACAAGCTCTGGTACGCGCCTTGGTGGCTGAACGTATCCGCAGCCGCAAACCCGCCGCCTACCTCACGCACGAAGCCTGGTTGCAAGGCTTTGCTTTTTATGTGGACGAACGCGCCATCGTGCCGCGCTCCCTGATTGCTGAGTTGCTGGTCGATGGCGGTATGGACTACTTTTTACGCCCCTCCACGCACAAGGTGCTGGACTTGTGCACCGGCAATGGCAGCCTGGCGGTGATCGCAGCCAGCGTCTTCCCGGACGTGGTAGTCACGGCCAGCGACCTCTGCGCCGATGCGCTGGCGGTGGGCCGCATCAACGTGGACAAGCATGGTTTGCAAGACCGGATCACCCTGGTCCAGTCCGACGGACTGCGCGCAGCAGAACTGGCAGCCTTCGGTCCGTTTGACTTGATTGTTTGTAACCCGCCCTATGTCAATGCCCAAAGCATGGCCAAGTTGCCGGCCGAATACCAGGCCGAGCCCGCCTTGGCGCTCGACGGTAACGCCAGCGGTGGCAGCGATGGCATGGACTTCGTGCGCACCCTGTTGAACGAGGTGGGCGCGCACTTGAACCCCCAGGGGGTGCTGGTGCTGGAAATCGGCAACGAGCGCCCCTATTTTGAAGCCGCATTTCCATCGCTGGAAGTGATTTGGCTGGAAACCAGCGCGGGCGAGGACCAGGTTCTGCTCCTGACCCGCGAAACCCTTTATCCATGATTACCTTAAAAAACGTGACCTTGCGCCGCAGCGCCAAGGTCTTGCTGGAACACGCCTCGGTCACCCTGAACCCTGGAGAAAAAGTCGGCCTTGTGGGCCGCAATGGCGCGGGGAAATCATCGCTTTTTGCCTTGTTCAACGGCAATTTGCACGAAGACGCTGGTGAGTACTACATCCCCACCCAATGGCGCATGGGCCAGGTCTCACAGGACATGCCAGAAACCGAGCAAAGCGCCACCGAATTTGTAATCGAGGGCGACACGGTGCTCAACGCAGCGCGCGAGGAAGTTAAGGCGTCTGAAGCCACGGACGACGGCGACCGCATGGCCCACGCCTACATGGCGCTCTATGACGCGGGCGAACACGACGCGCCCTCGCGTGCGCAAGCGCTAATCTTGGGCCTGGGCTTCAAGACCACCGAATTGGAAAACCCGGTCAACAGCTTCTCCGGCGGCTGGCGCATGCGTTTGCAGTTGGCACGCGCGCTGATGTGCCCGTCTGACCTGCTGCTGCTCGACGAGCCCACCAACCACTTGGACTTGGACGCCTTGGTCTGGCTGGAGGCCTGGCTCAAGCGCTACGAAGGCACCATGGTCGTCATCAGCCACGACCGGGAATTTTTGGACGCCGTGACCAATGTCACCCTGCACATCGACGCGGGCAAGCTGGTGCGCTACGGCGGCAACTACAGCAAGTTCGAGGACATGCGCGCCGAGCAAATGGAGTTGCAACAAAACGCCTTCTCCAAACAGCAAGACAAGATCGCCCACCTGCAAAAGTTCATTGCCCGCTTCAAGGCCAAGGCCAGCAAGGCCAAGCAGGCGCAAAGCCGCGTCAAGGCCCTGGACCGCATGGAGAAAATCGCCCCGCTTCTGGCGGATGCCGACTTCACCTTTGAATTCAAAGAACCAGCCAACCTGCCCAACCCCATGCTGTCGATGTCGGGCGTGAGCTTTGGCTATCCGCCCCCGGCCGACGCGCCAGACGACACGCAGCCTACGGTGATTGTGCAAAACGTCAGCCGCTCGGTCCTGGCCGGGCAGCGCATCGGCATTTTGGGCGCCAACGGCCAGGGTAAATCGACGCTGGTAAAGACCGTGGCGCGCGACCTGGCGCCCATTGGCGGCGAAGTGACCGAGGGCAAGGGCCTGAACATTGGCTACTTTGCGCAGCAAGAACTTGACGTGCTGCGCCCGGCCGACACGCCGCTGGAACACATGATTCGCTTGGTCAAGGAAATGACCGCCGAAGGCCGCATTGCCGGCCAGGCCACGCGCGAGCAAGACTTGCGCAGCTTTTTGGGTACCTTTAACTTTGGCGGCGACATGGTCAAACAGGCCGTGGGCAGCATGAGTGGTGGCGAGAAAGCGCGCCTGGTGCTGTGCATGATCGTCTGGCAGCGGCCCAATTTGCTGCTGCTTGACGAGCCCACCAACCACCTGGACTTGGCCACCCGCGAGGCGCTGGCCATGGCGCTCAATGAGTTTGAAGGCACGGTGATGCTGGTCAGCCACGACCGCGCCTTGCTGCGCTCGGTGTGCGACGAGTTCTGGATGGTGTCACGCGGCGGTGTGGCGCCCTTTGACGGCGACCTGGACGACTACCAGCGCTACCTGCTCGACGAAGCCAAACGCCAGCGCGAGGCCATCAAAGAGACGCAAAGCCAGCTCAACAAGCAACAGGCCAAGGCTTCGGCAAAGCCCGCTAAACCGGTGGTGACACCGGACGCAAGGCGCAA
The DNA here is from genome assembly GCA_945901215.1 of Comamonas sp. lk. Taxonomy (GTDB): domain Bacteria; phylum Pseudomonadota; class Gammaproteobacteria; order Burkholderiales; family Burkholderiaceae_C; genus Allorhodoferax. The sequence goes on along the minus strand of CAMDKE010000018.1, from coordinate 3,006 downwards.
GTGGACTACCGAGATTGCCCGCTTGGACGCCCGCATCGCCACGGTCAGCGCTGAAGGCGCTGCGCTGGAAGGCAAACTCAGCCAAAACCCCCTGCCCCACGAGATCGCCGAACTGGGTAAACGGATCAAAAACGTCAACGACGAGCTCAAAACCCTGGAGGACGCGTGGTTGGCGGCCACAGAGGCGCTGGAAGCCCTGGAAGCCTAGGAAACGCGCGGCAAGATTGGGACGGTCAGTGTTTGCCGGCAGCCGGTTTTTCCTCTTTTTTCTCTTCTTTCTTGTCTGTCGGAACTTCGGCCTTGGGCTTGACAAGCAAGGTCTTGCACACTTTTTTTGCCGGCTTACTTTGCGTGGCCTCGGTCATCTCACACACCCGCTCCACTTTATAGGCGTGGGCTGCAAGGCCATAAGTAAGCCCAATTGCCCAAGCGCCAAGGTAGATACCGCGTCGAAAGTAAACTGCCAGCGCCATGTTGAGTCCTAGCCTTCCATATGAGTCAAAAAAACACCAGCCACTGCGCATGCAGGGCAGTCAGACCAGTCTAGCCCAGGAACAATAGGGTTAACACCGACTTCCCAACCCTATCGCAGGGTACTTTTTAAGGCACCATACCGCGTTATGCAAGTACTTCTCTCCCTGCTGTTTGTCGCAGCCTACGCTGCCATAGCCCTTGAACACCCGCTAAAGGTCAACAAATCTGCATCGGCCTTGCTGGGCGCAGGTATTTTGTGGTCTGTCTACGCTTTGTACAGCCAGGATGCGGTACGCGTCAACACCGAACTGGGCGAATCGCTCATGGGCACGGCGCAAATTGTGTTCTTTTTGATCGGCGCCATGACGATTGTCGAGGTGATCGATGCCCACAATGGTTTTGAGGTGCTCACCGAACGCATCACGACCCAGCGGCTCTCGACGCTTATGTGGACGGTGGGTTTCATCACCTTTTTCTTGAGCGCGATCTTGGACAACCTGACCACCACCATCGTGATGGTTTCCTTGATGAAGCGCTTGCTTGCCAGGCGTGAAGACCGGCTGTTTTTTGCCGGCATCATCGTCATTGCCGCCAACGCCGGCGGTGCTTGGACCCCTATTGGAGATGTCACCACCACCATGCTGTGGATTGGCGGGCAAATCACCACCCTGGCCATTATGAAGGGAGTCTTCTTAGCTTCGATGGTCAATCTATTGATTCCCCTGGCCATCACCAGTTACCTGATGGGCAGCCAGCGCGTCGAGGCACCCCACCGGGGGGGCAAAAAAAACCTGACCACCACAACGCGATTTGAGAGCGGCTTGATTTTGGGCTTGGGTTTGGCCATTTTGGTCTTGGTACCGGTGTTTAAGTCGCTGACCCATTTGCCGCCCTTCTTGGGTATCTTGCTGGGCCTGGGGGTTTTATGGCTGGCGGGAGACCTGATCCACCGCAAAAAAGAGGAAGAGCACAAGGAACGCCTCACCCTTGCCAGTGCACTCACACGCATCGATATGGGTTCGATCGTGTTTTTCATCGGCATATTGCTGGCCGTGGCAGTGATGGAACACAGCCACATACTGGCGGCTCTGGCACAGTGGTTGGACAACACCGTCGGGCGCACCGACATCATCGTGCTCATCATTGGCTTGGCTAGCGCCGTAGTGGACAACGTGCCCTTGGTGGCTGCATCCATGGGCATGTACGACTTGGCGCAATACCCCACCGACAGTTTTTTGTGGGAATTCATGGCCTATTGCGCCGGAACGGGCGGGTCCATATTAGTGATTGGATCGGCCGCTGGTGTAGCGGCCATGGGCTTGGAACGCATTGATTTTTTATGGTACGTCCGCAAAATCAGCGCGCTGGCATTGGCAGGTTATTTGGGCGGCGCCGCCGTCTACATTGTTCAATACCAATGGATGCATTAGCGCGTGGCTGCTAACTTGATGGAGACACAATGAACGCATTACTAAGCCTTTCAAAGTCCATTGACAGCATCAGCGAATGGATCGGCCGCTGGGTCGCCTGGCTGGTGCTGTTAGCCGTGTTGATCAGCTCGGGCAACGCGATCATGCGCAAAGCCTTCAACATGAGTTCCAACGGTTTCCTAGAAATCCAGTGGTACCTTTTTGCCGCCGTATTCCTGCTGGCCTCGGGCTACACCCTGATGCGCCAGGAACACGTCAAGATTGACGTGTTTTCTGGGCGCTTCTCCAAACGAACCCAGATCTGGATTGACATCGTAGGCATTTGCGTCTTTTTGCTGCCTTTCACATTCATCATCATCAAGCTAGCCATGCCGCTGGTAATTAACGCCTACGTCACCCAAGAGGTGTCGTCCAATGCCGGTGGCCTGATTCGCTGGCCTGTGTTTGCGCTCTTGCCTGCGGGCATGCTTTTGCTGGCCATGCAAGCCGTGTCAGAACTAATCAAACGCATCGCCTTTTTACAAGGTTTGATACCAGATCCAAGCAAAAAACAAGGTTCCAAGACGCCCGAGGAAGAACTCGCCGAGTTTCTGCTGCAAAAAGAGGTTGCGGCGCGGGAATCGGGCCAATTGGGAGCACGCAAATGACCGAATTCCTGACCGCCAATATGGCGCCCATCATGTTCATCTCGCTGATCGTCTTTTTGATGTTCGGCTATGCGGTTGCCTTTTCCCTTGCTGCGTGCGGCCTGTTTTTCGGTTTCGTGGCCGTAGAACTGGGCATGATCCAGCCCGCCTTTCTTCAAAGCCTGCCGCTGCGCATGTTTGGCATCATGCAAAACGACACGCTGCTGGCGATCCCGTTTTTCACCTTCATGGGCTTGATTTTGGAACGCTCGGGCATGGCCGAAGATCTGCTTGACACCATCGGCCAGTTGTTTGGCCCCATTCGTGGGGGCTTGGCCTATGCAGTTATTTTTGTGGGCGCCATGTTGGCAGCGACCACCGGCGTGGTCGCGGCTTCGGTTATTTCCATGGGTCTGATTTCGCTGCCCATCATGTTGCGCTATGGCTATGACCGGCGCGTGGCTGGAGGTGTCATC
>CAMDKE010000017.1 GCA_945901215.1 Comamonas sp. lk | reverse complement strand
CAGGGCCTGAGCGAGGCAGTTGCCTTTGGCGAGCATGCCGGACTCGACATGAACCAGGTGCTCGACGTGATTGGCTAAGGCGCCGCGCAAAGCTGGCAAATGGACAACCGCGGCAAAACCATGGTGGCTGATAAGTTTGACTTTGGCTTTGCGGTGGACTGGATGCGAAAAGACCTTGGGCTGGTCTTGGACGAGGCAAAACGCAATGGTTCCCGTTTGCCGGTGACGGCCCTGGTGGACCAGTTTTACGCCGACGTGCAGAACATGGGCGGCCGGCGTTGGGACACCTCGAGCCTGATCAAGCGCCTGAAATAGGCTGGGCGTGGGCTACATGCCACGCCCCGGACATTAGTTTTTTGGCGGGACGGGCGGTTGCAGCCGCGCCAGCTCGTCTTCTGAAATGATTTCAAATACCCGCACGACTTTTTTCACGCCGGGCACGCCGCTAATCACTTCGGTGGCGCGTTTTGCCTCACGCGCAGTGACCCGACCCATCACGTAGGCTACGCCACGCTCGGTGGTGACCTTGAACGCATTGGCAAACAGGTCTCTGGCATCCAGCAGTGATGCTTTGATGCGCCCACTGGTGATCAAGTCGTTGGAGCGGTCGGTCAAGGTGCTGTTGACCATGATGGCGAGCTCGTTGAGCGTGCTGCCTACGTTGTCCACGCCCTTGGCGATTTCTTCTGCTTTGGCCTTGTCTTGGGCGTTGGGGACTTCTCCCGTCAGGATAACCTGGCGGTTGTAGCTGGTGACATTGATGTGCACCCGTTCACCTAGGCTTTCACGCAAGCGGGTGGCTGTGCGCAGCTCGATGCCCTGGTCCTCTAATTGGGCGCCAGAGGTACGCCGGTCAGAGGCCACAAAGCCCGACATGAGGGCGCCGCCCGCCACCAGGGGGAAGCAAGCGCTCAGGGTGGCGGCGCTAACTGCGCATGCGAGCCCCAGGGCCAGCGGGCGTGCCAGGCGTTGGAAAATAGATATGGACAAAACGGTCATACAGTGCTTTCTTGGTCGCCCATGAGTTGGGCATCAACTCCATCGCAAATGCAATGGATGGTTAAAAGATGGACTTCTTGCACGCGCGCGGTGCGGTCGTGGGGGACACAAATGTGCACATCGGTGTCGCGCAGCGCCTGGTTCATTTTGCCGCCGCCGCGCCCGGTCATCGCCACGACCACCATGTCGCGCTGGTGCGCGGCTTCCACTGCGGCCAGCACATTGGCAGAGTTTCCGCTGGTAGTGATCGCCAGAAGTACGTCGCCGCTTTGGCCTAGGGCGCGCACCTGGCGGGAAAAAATGGAACTGAAGTCGTAGTCGTTTGCAATGGCCGTGAGGATGGACGTATCGGTCGTCAGCGCAATGGCGCCGAGTTCAGGGCGTTCGCGCTCGAAGCGGCCTACGAACTCGGCAGAAAAGTGCTGCGCGTCGGCGGCCGATCCTCCATTCCCGCATGCCAATACTTTTCCTCCGCTGGTCACGCAGGCCAATATGGCTTGGATGGCAATGGCAATGGGCTTGCTCAAGACCTGTGCACACTGGTATTTCAGGTCGGCGCTATCAATAAAGTGTTGCTCAATTCGTTGTTCCATCATGGGCCCATGATACCGCGCAGCTATTTCAGCCCCCCAGGCTTCGGGGTGCTTATGCGGCATCAAACGCCGCGCGCAACCAGTTGCATCCCTGGGGCGTGACCTCGATCACATCAAAGCGGCAGGGCGGCAGGCTGCGCAGGATTAAGAGGTAGTGCTGCGCCGCCAGAATCACCCTGCGCTGCTTGACCCGCCCTACGCTGGCCGCTGCACTGCCATGCAAGCTGGATTTACGCCGACGCACTTCCACAAACACCAGAGTTCCGTCGGGGGCGCGCCTGATCAGATCGATTTCCCCGCCACCGCGCCCTGGGGTTCGATAATTGCGCGTGATCAGGCGCAAACCTTGTTGCTGCAAATACAGCAAGGCTTCGTCCTCGGCGGCGTCACCTACTTTTTTGGTGCTGGCGCGGTCTGTGTTGTTTGGAAGGATTCCCATACGTGAGCGCCTCTTTTTCCTCTGCCCTGGGGGCTGCCCTGGAGGCAGCCGGTGCGCAGCATTATCCGCAAGGCACGCTGTATGTGGTGGCCACACCGATTGGCAATTTGGCCGATATCAGCCTGCGCGCCCTGCATGTTCTGGCCTTGGCCGACCGGGTAGCTTGCGAGGACACGCGCCACACCCAGGCGCTCTTGCGCGCCTATGGCATAGACAAGTCTGGTGCGCAGCTGCTGGCCGTGCACCAGCACAACGAGGCCCAGGCGGCCAATGGGGTGGTGGACCTGCTGCGCGCCGGTTTGCGCGTGGCCTATGTGAGTGACGCCGGTACGCCCGGCGTGAGCGACCCCGGCGCGCGCCTGGTGGCGCAAGTGTGCGCCCAGGGCCTGCGCGTGGTGCCGCTGCCCGGCGCCAGCAGCGTGACCACCGTGCTCAGTGCGGCCGGCGTGGTGCAAGACGCCGAGGGTGGCACCGGCTTTGTGTTTGCTGGCTTTTTGCCATCCAAGGCCACCGAACGCGCGCACGCAGTGCAGGCGCTGGCAGCCCAAGCGCAGGCCATGGTGATGCTAGAGGCGCCGCATCGGATCGAAGCGCTGGCGCTGGCCTTGGCGGCGCTGGGGGAGCGCCTGGTGACCGTGGGGCGCGAGTTAACCAAGCAGTTTGAAGAAATCGCTACCGTGCGTGCCGACGCCTTGCCAGCCTGGCTGGCGGCGGACGCCAATCGGCTGCGCGGCGAATTTGTACTGGTGCTGCACCCGCTGCAGTCCAAGACCGAAGTGGCGCAGGACGACCGGGTGTTGAAACTGCTGCTGGAGCATTTGCCGCTGAAAACTGCTGTCAAGCTGGCCGCCGACATCAGCGGCGAGCCGCGTAACGCTTTGTACCAGCGCGCGCTGGCGCTTAAAGCCCCGGCGCCCGACGGCGCTGCGGACTAAACCCGGCGCGCCAGCTCAGCGGCTTTGCCGGTGTAGCTGGCCGGCGTCATGGCCAGCAGGCGCTGCTTTTCGCCCTCGGGGATGTCCAATGCGGCGATAAAGCCCTGCATCAGTTCGCGCGTCATGGCCTCGCCGCGGGTGAACTTTTTGAGCTGCTCGTAGGGCTGGGGCAGGCCAAAGCGGCGCATCACGGTCTGGATCGGCTCGGCCAGTACTTCCCAAGATGCGTCCAGGTCTCGTGCTATGGCCGCCTGGTTGATCTCTAGCTTGCCCAAGCCCGCTTGCAGCGACTGGTAGGCCAGCACCGCGTAGCCCAGTGCCACGCCCATATTGCGCAGCACGGTGGAGTCGGTCAGGTCGCGCTGCCAGCGGCTAATGGGCAGCTTTTCGCTCAGGTGGCGCAAGAGGGCGTTGGACAGGCCCAGGTTGCCTTCGGCGTTTTCAAAATCGATGGGGTTGACCTTGTGCGGCATGGTGCTTGAACCCACTTCGCCGTCACGCAGCTTTTGCTTGAAGTAGCCCAGCGACACATAACCCCAGACGTCGCGCGACCAGTCAATCAGGATGGTATTGGTGCGCGCCACGGCATCAAACAGCTCGGCCATGTAGTCGTGCGGCTCGATCTGGATGCTGTAAGGCTGAAAGGTCAGGCCCAGACCCAGCGGCTCGGGCGTCTCCACGACCTTTTTGCTGAAGGCCTCCCAGTCAAAGTCGGGCCAGGCCGAGAGGTGCGCGTTGTAATTGCCCACGGCGCCGTTCATCTTGCCCAGGATTTTGACGTTGGCAATCTTGTCGCATGCCGCTTGCAGGCGCACAACTACGTTGGCGATTTCCTTGCCCACGGTGGTGGGGCTGGCGGTTTGGCCGTGGGTGCGGCTGAGCATGGGCACGTCAGCAAAGGCGTGCGCCATGTCGCGCAGCTTGAGCACCAATCGGTCGAGCTGGGGCAGCAGCACCATGTCGCGCGCCACGCGCAGTTGCAGGGCGTGGCTGGTGTTGTTGATGTCTTCGCTGGTGCAGGCAAAGTGCACAAACTCACTGGCGGCCAGCAACTCGGGGCGCGCCTCGAACTTGGATTTAAGCCAGTACTCCACGGCCTTGACGTCGTGGTTGGTGGTTTTTTCGATTGTTTTGATCGCTTCGCCGTCGGCCACCGAGAAGTGTCGCACCAGCGCCAACAAATAGGAGCGCGCGCCCGGGCTCAGGGGCCTGAACTCGGCAAATCCGGCGTCACTCAGCGCGATGAGCCATGCCACTTCGACCTGAACGCGCCGGTGCATATAGCCCAGCTCGCTCATAAGGGGGCTCAAGGTGGCGAGCTTGCCGGCGTAGCGGCCGTCTAGGGGGCAAAGTGCAGAAATTGCGGAAACTGGCATTTCACAATTGTAGGTGGTCCACCTGTATAGAATGCCTTGTCAAAGTTGGAAACACAAAAGCATGAAACTGATCGGTTCTACATCTAGCCCCTATGTCCGCAAAGTGCGCATCGTGATGGCCGAAAAAAAGTTGGACTACGATTTCGTTACCGAAGACGTCTGGTCTGCAGATACCACCATCGTCCAATCCAACCCTCTGGGCAAGGTGCCGTGCCTGATCATGGAAGCCGGTGAAGCATTGTTTGATTCGCGTGTCATCGTGGAATATCTTGACACCTTGTCGCCCGTGGGCAAACTCATTCCGAGTACCGGGCGCGACCGCGCCGAAGTGAAAACATGGGAGGCGTTGGCCGACGGTGTCATGGACGCAGCCATCTTGGCGCGCTTGGAGGCGGCCTGGGCGGGCCGCACCGAAGGGCAGCGCAGCAGCGCATGGATAGCCCGCCAGATGGACAAGATTGATGATGTGCTTACGGCCATGGCCAAGGCCCTGGGCGACAAGCCGTATTGCTCGGGCATTCACCTCTCGCTGTCAGACATTGCGGTCGGTTGCGCACTGGCCTATCTGGACTTCCGTTTCCCGAACATTGCCTGGCGTGACACGCATCCGGTGCTGGCCAAGCTGCAAGACAAGCTAGCACAGCGCCAGAGTTTCATTGACACCTTCCCCGTCGCCTGAGCTGCGGCGCGGCTCGCGGCTTAGCTGTTGGCGCGGCGTTTGAGCCATCGCATCAGGCCACCCACCAGGGGTAGCTTTTCATACAACTCTTCTGCTGCATCCCAGTAGTCCCGGTGAAGCACCACCAGTCCATTTGCGTCAAACACCAAGTGTGAGGCGCCCAAGATTACCTGCTCGGTACCGGTTTGGTATTTGCGAAATTGGAAGCGAAACTCCCAGGTCAAAAAACACTGTTCGCCTTGGCAAATGTGTTGCGTCACGACAAAGCGCGGCGCTACCAACGCCACAAACATGTGTTCAAAAACCCCTGTAATTGCTGGCAGACCGGTCACCTCGTTAAACGGGTCTTTGAAGCGCGCCTGCGCCGAGTAGTACTGCTTTAACTGCCCCACGCTGGAGGCAGTCAGGTTCTCAAAGTAATTCACCAGCGCGGCGACGGCCTTCGCCTCAGGTGGTGGTTGAGGTGTCATAAAACGGTCTTTCGCACCAGGAAAAAATACCAGCGGTTGGGCATGCTGCGTAGCGCCTTCATCCAGACCGTAAATCGTTTTGGAAAGTGAATTTCAAATTTGCCGCTCGCCCATCCATCCAGTATGGCCTGCGCCGCTTGCGCCGAGGTAATCAGCCCGGGCATTCTGAAGGTATTGCCTGCCGTTGCCGGCGTATCCACAAACCCGGGATTGATGACCGACACGCCAATGCCGTCCGCCTGCAAGTCCAGGTACAGGGTTTCGGCCAGGTTGGTCAGCGCCGCCTTGGTCGGGCCATAGGCCAGGCTGTTGGGCAAGCCCCGGTAGCCCGCCACGCTGGACACAAATGCCAGGTGGCTACTGCCGCGTTGGCGCAGGGCCGGTAGCAAGGCATCAAGCAGGTACAAGGCACCTTGGTAATTCACCTGCAGATGGCGCAGCATCTCCGGCACATCCAGTGCATGGGCGCGCATGGCCCGGTAGTGGCCGGCGCAATACAGTACGCAGTCCGGCAGGCCCAACTCCAGAAGGCTGCGAACGCATTGGTGCATCGCCTGCGCGTCGGTGCTGTCCAGGGGCAGGGCGGCGCTGCCGGGGTGTTCGGCTACAAAGTCGTGCAGGGCTTGCGCATTGCGGGCCGACACCGTTACCCGTGCGCCCCGTGCGTGCAGAGCCGCTGCGGTGGCGCGACCGATGCCGCTGCTCGCCCCAATGACCCAGACCGACTTGCCGCGCCAGTCGGTGATCGGCGGATTGAAGGGTTTGAGCCAAGCCATCGTCTAACGCTTGCTAAAACTCAAGGTGACTTCGCCCAGGTAAATGCCGAACTTGCGCATAGTCGCCTTGTTGAGCATCACCCGGTCGTTCACCAGGTACATCCAGTCGTCGAACTGCACCTCGTAAACCTTGCCATCGACTGGCAACGCCAGCGTGTAATTCCAGTGAAAAGCATTGCCCATCGATTCACCCTGGGCCTCGCCTACAACGTCGTCTGCACGCCCGCTGTAGCGTCCCTCGCCCAAGGCCGTCAGGCGCCATATGCGCTTTTGAACGCTGCCGTCGGAGTAGCTAAAGCTCTCGTCTAGCACGCCCTGGCCATCCTTCCAAGTGCACTCCATTACCACGGTGAAGCGCTTGACCACGGTGCCCGAGCGGTCAGTGAAGACGCCATAGGCGTCTAAGGTGCCATTGAAATACTGCTGCAGGTCAAGCGCGGGTTTTTCGCCCCGGTAGCTGTCCATCTTTTGCGAGGCGCAACCGACCAGGTTGGCTACGGCAGCACCGATGGCGCTGATAGCGCCACCCAAAATCAAGCGTCTTTTCATCATCAGAGTCTCCTTCGTAGCAATAGGAAATACAGCAGGCCGGCGGCCAGCAGCTTGAGTGCGCAAGGCAGCAGGCAGTAGGCCCAGGTGAGCGCTTGCAGGCCTTCCTGGTCGCGGCTGCCTGGCGAATAGCCAAAAGCTGACAAAAGTGGTAGCGCCGTGCCAGCTGCCAGTGCCAGATTAAGCTTGCTGGCCAGATTCCACCAGCCAAAATAGGTGCCACTGGCAGGCGCCAGGTTAACCTGGCGCGCGATTACGCCGGCCAGCAGCGCGCTGGGCAAGGCCAAATCGGCAGCCATGGCCGCGCCCGACAAAGCACACACCAGGACAAATGCAAGGCTGTCACCGGCGCCCAACTGCGCCGCAAACGCAAACACCGCCACGGCCAGCAGCATGCCCGCCAGCCAGGTGCGCTCCAGGCCCCAACGCCGTACCGCACGCAGGCAAGGACCCAGCGCCAGGGCCGCCGCCACGAAGTAGCTACCCAAAAACCAGGCCTCCATCTCTGCCGGGGCCTGGAGGCGGTCTTGGACAAAAAACAGCAACAAGGTCGCTGGCAAGGCGGTGGCAATGCCGTTGAGCATGAAAACCGCCAGCAAGGCCCGAAATTCGGGCACTGCCCAAGGCGCCAGCAGGGCGAGCCCCCGTGTGGGCGCCGATTCTGTGGCGCGTGCATGGGACGGCTGCGCCAGCTGAACCGGCCGGGGCGCGCGGCTCCAGGCCACCCAGCCTACGGCCAGTGCCAGCCAGAGCAAGCCGACTGTGACTGGCAACCCAAAGGCCACCGGGCTTACGGACGCCAAAATCACACCGGCCAGGCCCAGCCCTTCGCGCCAGGCCACGATGCGGCTGCGCACCACGGCATCGCCTCCCAGCAGCGCCCCCCAGGACTGGTGCAATATGGTCAGTGCACTGAATGCTGCGTAGCACAGCATCAAACAGCCACCGGCCCAGAACCACAAGAACGGCAGGCTACGTTCCGGAGGAAAAAACAGTGCGGCAAAACTCGCTCCCAACAGCAGTGCCGCCAGCGCACCCCAGCCCAGCACGGTGGCGTTGGAACGGGCAAACAGGGCGTCGGCCCAACGTCCGAGCAGTGGGTCTATCAGCGCATCAAGCAGTCGCACTCCCAGCAACAGCAGGCCCAAACCTGCCAGCGGCACGGCGAAGTTGCGCGCGTAGTAGTTGGGGAGCAGCACATACAAGGGGAGGGCGACAAATGCAAGCGGCAGACCCAACAGGCCGTAGCGCAACCCTTGGCGCCACGGCATCGCCAGCAGCGCATGCGCGCCGGGTCTGGCTTTCGTGGTCAGGGCGTCGGGGTTCAAGAAGTGCCGCCTTGGAGCAAGGCGTTGCGCAAGCGCGGCTCGCTGGTATCCGGGCTGAGCCAGATGGCAAAAAACGCGCGGGAAAAGTTGGCGTCGTCGACGACCACACGCAATCGGCCGTTGAAATAAAAGCGCGCGCCCACGCCAGGGCGGTGTTCGCCGGTAATGCGGTCGCCTGGCTCGACATCGGGAAACGCACTGCGCATGGCGGCCGACCAGGCCTCCTCCTTGGCCGGGTCAAGCCCGCGGACGCGGCGCATTTCTTGGAGCGAGCTCGCAACCAATTCGGCTCCGGATAGCTTGCGCAGGTAGCGCAGTTCCAAGGCAAACGGATGCTCGGTGTATTTGCTTGCTGCAAAGCCCGGCGACACCCATAAGGCGGCATCGAACACATCCCAAAAAAGGTAACGCATGCGTCCCGAGCCCGCCATTTCGGCCTGTGGCAGTGCCTGCGCCACTTCGCTAGGTGCCGTGGTCGCCAAGGCAGAACTACCCGCCAGGCTGAGTTGCAAAGCTGCTGCGCCTAGCAGCAGTGCGCGCGCCGTGCGCCGCCATTGAAGAGGGTTTCGTCGGGCCATGGCCTGTAAGCTCACAATTTAAGGCTTGCGCAGGGTGTACTGCACCACATCGATATTGCTTTCCATGAACGCGGCCTCGCAGTAGCACAGGTAGAACTCCCAAATGTGCATAAAGCGCGCATCGAAGCCCAAAGCCAACACGTCGGCGCGTTGGGCCAAAAAGGCGTCGCGCCAGCGTTTGAGGGTTTCTGCGTAGTCCAGGCCAAAGGCATGCTCGCCTACCACTTCCAAGCCCGCGGCCTGGGCCTGGGCCCGAAAGGCGCTGGGGCAGGGTAAGCAGCCACCCGGGAAGATGTACTGCTGAATGAAGTCGGTTGAGTTGACATAGCGTGCAAACAAGGCGTCGTCGATCACGATGCTTTGGATGCAGGCATGGCCACCGGGTTTGAGCAGCTTGGAGACGCTGGAGAAATACGTGGGCCAATAGTCCTTACCCACGGCCTCAATCATCTCCACCGAGCAAACCGCGTCAAACGGCGCGTCGGCAATGTCGCGGTAGTCCTGTAGGCGCAAGTCGGCAAGCGCTGACACACCGAGCCGCTGCATGCGCTCTTGTGCAAAGGCGAGCTGTTCGGTGCTCAAGGTCACGCCCGTCACCTGGGCGCCAAAGGCCGTAGTGCCCATCTCCGCCAAGGCGCCCCAGCCGCAACCAATCTCCAGCACCCGGTCGCCCGGTCGCACCTGGGCCTGCTCGAGCACCCGGCGCACTTTGGCGCCCTGGGCCTGCTCCAAACTTTGCTGCATATCCCCCTGGAACAGGGCCGACGAGTAGTTCATGCTCGGGTCCAGCCAGCGGGTGTAGAAGGCGTTGCCCAAGTCGTAGTGGGCGTGGATGTTTTTCTGGCTATTGGCGCGGGTGTTGCGGTTGAGCCAGTGCTTGACGCGGTAGGCCAGCTGCCCCCACCAACTGCCAAAAATTACCCGCTCTACTTCGGTGCGGTTTTGTACCAGCACCCGAAGCAAGGCGGTGAGGTCGGGCGTGGTCCAGTCCCCCGCGATATAGCTTTCGGCAAAGCCGATGTCGCCCGATTTGAGCGCTGCCGAAAACGCGTTCCAGTTGTGCAGGTGCAGCGTAGCGTGCGGCGACGCGGTGCCACCAAAGCGCTGCATGCCGCCATCGGGGTAGTGCAATGTCAGGCTGCCGTGGCGCAACCTTTGCAGCAGTTTCAGTACGGTGCGCGCTGCTGCAGGAACGCCGGCCGTGGGCGTGCTGCCGCCGGTGTCTTTGGTCGTGGAATGGTTCATGGGCGCGTTAAACAAGTGAGGGAAATTGGAATAGCGGGCTCAGCGGCTTACAAAATCTGCTGGGGGCGGAGGCACGTGGAAAAACCGGACGCGTTTGACAAACAGGCGCAGGGCCTGCCAATGAATGCGCCCCACCACCGCCAGCGTCATCAGCGGATAGCGCCACAGAGCGCGCCGCAGGGATTGCGCGGTAAGCGCTTCTAGCGTGCCGCTGACACTGGTTTGCAGCACCGGGCCCAGCGCATCGTCATAGTCAATGCGCGCCACGGTGCGCCGACGCTCTGCATCGACCATAAAGCGAAAGCGGTAGCCGCCTTCTACCGGGCAGAACGGCGACACATGGAACACCTTGTCGCTGCGCAACTCGGCTCCATAACTTGCCGGGTCGAGCACATAGCAGTGGCGTTGGCCAAAGGTGTTGTTCACTTCGACCACTATGGCGCGCAGGCTGCCATCTTTGCGATGGCAGTACCAAAAGCTCACCGGTTTGAAGGTAAAGCCCAGCACCCGCGGGTAACAGTGCAGCCAGACCTCGCCGTCGGCGTCCTGTAGGCCTTCGCGCGCCAGGAGCTCGTCCAACCAGGCCAAGGCGCCACCGGCCTCGGGGCCACGACCATCGCCGTGGTCACGGTCGTAAAAGCTCAAAGGGGCCCAGCGGTTGCGCGGCAGCGGCGATGGACATGCCCCCGCCAATTGCAAGCTGCGCATAGGCAGCATGAGAAAGTAAGTGCGGTACGCAAAGGCATTGCGCGCCGGCTTGAGGCGCAGATGGCGCACCTGGCCAAAGCCCATGTGGGCCTGGTTCGTGGAATTGGCGGGGGCGAGCGGCGACGTCATCAGCCTATCGCCTCTCTTAAGCGAGCAGCCACGTCCAGCCCCGATTTGAGGCCGTCTTCATGGAAACCATAGCCTGTCCAGGCGCCGCAAAAATAGGTGTGGCTTTGGCCTTGGAGGGCGGGCACATCAGCCTGGGCGCGTATGGCGGTCAGGTCAAACACTGGATGCGCGTAGTCAAAACTGGCCAACACATGCTGCGGGGCTATGTCGTGCAGGGGGTTGAGCGACACCACCACGGGCTGCGCGAAGGGGATCGGCTGCAACATATTGATCAGGTAGTGCAGGCATACGCGTTGGCCGGCGTCGCCCCCCTGGGTAGCCGATGCAGGAGATCGCTCATAGTTCCACGCGGCCCAGGCGCGCCGGCGCTGCGGCAGCACCGCAGCGCCGGTGTGCAGCACCGCCACGTTGGACTGGTAAGCGATGGCGCCCAGTGTGGCGCACTCTTGGTCACTCGGGTCGCCCAGCAGCGCCAGCGCCTGGTCGCTGTGGGTGGCGATCACCACCTTGTCAAAGCGCTCGGTTTGGCCTTGGCTGGTTACCCACGCGCCGAGCGCATCACGTGCGATGTGCAGCACGGGGCTGTTGAGCCGCTTGTCGGCAATACCGGCGGTGATTTTGTCTACATAGTGGCGTGCGCCACCGGCCACCGTGTGCCATTGTGGCCGGTTGTTGATTTGTATCAGGCCGTGGTTGTGGCAGAAGCGGATCATGGTGGCCACCGGGAACTGCAGCATTTGTGTGGTCGGGCAGCTCCAGATGCAGCCCAGCATGGGCAAGAAGTACCAGTCGGTAAATTCGGGTGAGAAATTGTGAGTGCGCAAAAAGTCTTGCAGCGGCTGCATCAGCTCACCTTCGGCGTTGCGTAAAGCGATATCGGTGGCCAGGCGGTTGAAGCGCAGCACATCGCGCAGCATGCCAAGAAAACGCGGATTGAACAGGTTGCGGCGCTGGGCAAACACCGCGCTGAGCGATGCGCCGCTCCACTCCACGCGCCCGTGTGCGGTGTCGGCAGGCACTTGGACCGAAAAAGACATGTCCGACGGCGCCGTGGTAACCCCAAGCTCAGCAAATAGGGCGATCAACTGCGGGTAGGTGCGCTCGTTAAACACCAGAAAACCGGTGTCCACCCCGTGCGTGACCGCGCCTTGGGGCGTGTCCAGCGTCACATCCACGGTGTGGGTATGGCCGCCAAAGTAGGCCCCGGCCTCGAGCAAACTCACGTGCGCATGGTCTTTCAACCGGTGCGCAGCCGCCAGGCCAGCGATCCCAGAGCCCACAATTGCGATTTTCATGCGTGAATACCCATATCCACTGCACTATACGGTATTTGCGCGACCAAGCAGTCACAATACAGTTCATTAGGTTATGTTCCGCTACAGGCTTGTCGGTTTTTTCGGCTCGTGTCCGGGCTGTCACCTAAAATTGGCATAGTTTGAAAGGTTGATATGCTTTATCCGGAACTCTTTAGGCAGTTGGAATCGGTCCGTTGGGACATGGAGCGCGACATTCCCTGGGACAGTTTTGACGTCAGCGCGCTTACCGACGAGCAGGCCACCACCATCAAGATGAACGCGATTACCGAGTGGTCTGCGCTGCCGGCTACCGAGATGTTTTTGCGCGACAACCAGGGTGACAGCGATTTTTCGGCCTTTATGTCCATCTGGTTTTTTGAAGAGCAGAAGCACGCGCTGGTGCTGATGGAGTACCTGCGGCGCTTTCGACCCGAACTGGTGCCCACTGAAGAAGAACTGCACAAGGTGCGTTTTCAGTTTGACCCGGCCCCGGCGCTGGAGACCTTGATGCTGCACTTTTGCGGTGAAATCCGCCTCAACCACTGGTACCGCCGCGCCAGCGAGTGGCATACCGAGCCGGTCATCAAAACGATTTACACCAAGCTCAGTCAGGACGAAGCGCGCCACGGTGGCGCGTACTTGAAGTACATGAAGCGTGCCATTCAAAACCTCGGGCTGGAGGCCAAAGGTGCTTTTGCCAAGGTCGGCGTGCTCATGGCCAGCGCCCGGCGCACCGCCCAAGCCCTGCACCCGACCAATCTGCACGTCAACAAAGCCCTGTTCCCCAATGACACCGTGCAAAGCCGCCTGCCCAACCCGCAGTGGCTGGAGCACTGGCTGGACCAGCAAATCAAGTTTGACGACGTCTGGGAGACCAAGGTGGTTGAGCGCATTTTGCACAACATGAGTCTGCTGCTGGAGCGCAGCTTTGGTACCGTACAAGAGCTCAACAAGTACCGCAAGGAGATCGCCCGCGATCTGGCTGAGAGCCTGGCTCCCAGCCCGGCTTCAGCCTAAATGCCATGCAATCGCCCGGTCATTGCCAGGTAAGAGCGGGGTGAGCACGCGGTGAGCTCCAGCGACCCTGCCCCCCTCCTGCTGCGCAAAATTTGCCAGCGTGGCGACTTGCCCGCGGCGCTTGCGCAACTGCCCCGTCCCTGGGTGTTCACCAACGGCGTGTTTGACGTGCTGCACCGCGGCCACGTGCTCTACCTGGCGCAGGCGCGCGCTTTGGGTGGCAGCCTGATCGTGGCGCTCAACACCGACGCCTCGGTGCGCCGCCTGGGCAAGGGCGACGACCGCCCGCTCAACGCCCAAGACGACCGCGCCGTCGTGATGGCCGGCCAGGAGGCCGTCAGCCTGGTCACCTGGTTCGACGACGACACCCCGCAAGCGCTGATTGGCGAGATCCGGCCCGACATCCTCGTCAAGGGCGGCGACTACGACATGGCGCGCCTGCCTGAGGCCGCGCTGGTTGAGTCCTGGGGCGGCCGTGCGCTGGCGCTGCCATTTGTGTCGGGCTACTCAACTACCGCCTTGCTGAAAAAAATCCGGGCCCAGGGCCGCGCCTAGCAGCCTCGGCGGCCTGGGTCGCCGTGGCGCTCAGGCCAAAGAGAAGCTCTGCGCGCGGCTGTTGGCCCAGTGGCGCTGGTACAGCTCGGGTAGTTTGACCAAGTCGTCTGCGAGCAAGCTTCCCACCGGCACCTCGTGCAACAGCGCCTGCGCCAAGCTGGCCACCGTGTGGTCGCCCGTGCGGCGCACGATGTGGTGCGCGGTGATGTCGTTCGGATGCTGCACCCCGGCAGCTTGTACCAGCTCTTTGAGCGCGTGCAGCGTCTGCTGGTGGAAGTGGTAAACGCGCGCTGACTTGTCGGGCACCACCAGTGCCTGCTGGCGCACCTTGTCCTGCGTGGCCACGCCGGTGGGGCAGCTGCCGGTGTGGCAGGTTTGTGCTTGCAGGCAACCCAGAGCAAACATAAAGCCGCGCGCGCTATTGCACCAGTCGGCGCCCAGCGCCATCAGGCGGGCAATGTCAAAGGCGTTGATGACCTTGCCCGCGCACCCGATCTTGACCCGCTCGCGCAGGCCCGCGCCGCGCAAGGTGTTGTGCACCAGAATCAATCCCTCTTGCAGGGGCGTGCCCATATGGTCGATGAACTCCAGCGGTGCGGCACCCGTGCCACCCTCGGTGCCGTCCACCACAATAAAGTCGGGCGTGATGCCGGTCTCCAGCATGGCCTTGACCATTGCAAACCACTCCCAAGGGTGGCCGATGCACAGCTTGAATCCCGTGGGTTTGCCGCCTGAGAGTTCGCGCAACCGGGCGATGAAATGCATCATCTCCAGCGGCGTGCCAAAGGCGCTGTGCGCGGCCGGGGAGACGCAGTCGACCCCCATGGGTACGCCACGCGCCTGGGCGATTTCGGCCGTCACTTTGGGGCCGGGCAGCACGCCGCCGTGGCCCGGTTTGGCACCCTGGCTGAGCTTGATCTCGATGAGCTTGACCTGTGGGTCGCGGGCGTTTGTCTGGAACTTGTCGGCGTTGAAGCTGCCGTCCTCGTTGCGGCAGCCAAAGTAACCGGACGCGACTTCCCAAATCAGATCGCCACCGTGTTTGCGATGGTGTACCGAGATCGATCCCTCGCCCGTATCATGGGCAAAGCCGCCGCGCTTGGCGCCCGCGTTGAGCGCCTGGAGGGCGTTGGCGCTTAGAGCGCCAAAGCTCATGGCCGAGATGTTGAACACGCTGGCCCGGTAGGGCTGCGCCGTGTCCGCGCCTATGGTGATGCGAAAGTCGTGGCTGGCCACTGTGCTGGGGGCAACCGAATGCGTCATCCATTCAAATCCCTTGGCATACGCGTCGCGCTGCGAGCCAAAGGGGTGTTTGTCGGAATCACCCTTGGCGCGCTGGTAGACCAGCGAGCGTTGCGCGCGAGAGAAAGGCGCGGCCTCGTTGTCGCTCTCGATGAAATACTGCCGAATCTCGGGCCGGATGAACTCCAGCATGAAGCGCATGTGACCGATGACGGGGTAATTGCGCAGGACGGAGCGCTTGGTTTGCAGCAGATCGTGCAGGCCCACCACGCTCAAATAGCCCAAGACCAGCACCGGCGCCAGGTGGCCGCCGTCAGCCCACAGCAACAGCGAGCTGATGAACCCCAGCACGCACAGCGTAAAGGCCAGGTAGCGCATGGGGTACACAAAATGCAAAATCTTGAGCAACATGGACAGTCCTTTTAGAGGGAAACAGGCACAGACGGCGGGTTGAACCATACCATTAGCGCCAGGCAAGCCATCGTCAGGGCGATCAGGCCGTCGAGTACGCGCCAGGCCCATGGGCGGGCAAACAGCGGCTGCACCCAGCGCGCGCCAAACCCCAAAGCCGCGAACCACACGCCGCTGGCCAGCGCCGCCCCGGTGCCAAACCACCAACGTCCAGCGTTGCCGCGTTGGTTGGCCACCGAACCCAGCAAGATCACGGTGTCCAGGTAGACATGCGGGTTGAGAAAGGTAAACGCAAAGCAGCTGGCCAAGGCTGCGCCCAGGCTCAGGCCCTGGGTATCTGCCGCCTGTAATACACCGCCTTGCAGCGCCCGGCGCGCCGCCAGCAGACCGTAGACGGCCAAAAACAGCGCGCCACCGATTCGGGTGACTTCCATGAACACGGGGTTGCCCTGCACCAGCGCCCCGGCGCCCGCAATGCCTGCCACGATGAGCAGCGCGTCCGACGCTACGCAAAACAGCACCAGCGCGGCCACATGCTGGCGCAAGATGCCCATGCGAAGGACAAATGCATTTTGCGAGCCGATGGCCACGATCAGCGCCAGGCTGGTGGCAAAACCGGCCGCAAGGTCGGCGCTCATGCCGACGTCCATGGGCATATCCATTCGGTGTTTCTATCGGTGTGTAGGAATCTATGGCGCCGTAGCGCCAGCCGGCAGCGCAGGCAGCAGCGCCAGCAAGTGGCGCAGGCTGTGTCGCACTGTGGCTTGGCGCACCGCCGCACGGTCGCCTGCAAAGTGTTGCACCTCGCTTTGCAGTCCGCTCGGCGTTGCCCAGGCGAACCACACCGTGCCCACCGGCTTGGCGGCGCTGCCCCCGCCCGGGCCGGCTACACCGGTTACGGCCAGTGCCACCCCAACGTTGGCGCGTTGCACCGCACCCTGCGCCATGGCGCGCGCTACGGGTGCGCTCACCGCGCCGTGCTGGTCAATTAGCGCCGCGTCTACGCCCAGCATCTGCGCCTTGGCGGCATTGGAATAGGTGACAAAGCCGCGCTCAAACCAGTTGCTCGAACCGGCGAGTTCGGTGCAGGCGGCGGCGATCAGGCCGCCGGTGCAACTCTCGGCTGTGGCCAGCATCCAGCCCTGGGCCAGCAGGCGCGGCGCTAGCGCGTCGACCAAGGCCGCGACCTCGGCGTCGTGCGAAAGGGGCGCCACGGGTGCGCTCACCAAGCCCGCCAGAGCGCAATGACCAGCAAGGTGCACCCAGCGGCCACCAGGTCGTCGAGCATGATGCCCCAGCCGGCCTTGGCCCAGGCCCAGCGGTCGCTGGCAGGGTCTACGCCGTGGAACAGGCGGTCGGCCCAACCAACGGGGCCGGGCTTGACCGCATCAAAAAACCGAAATAGTGCAAAGGCCGCCAATTGCCCCAGCAGGCCGGTGGGCATGACCAGCCACAAAACCAGCCAAAAGGCCACCGCCTCGTCCCACACCACGCTACTGGGGTCGAGTACGCCCATGTTGCGCGCCGTCAC
>CAMDKE010000016.1 GCA_945901215.1 Comamonas sp. lk | reverse complement strand
ACGGTGGCCATGGTGCAAGGCTTGCGCTCACCCCAGGTGATTGAGACCGAGATGATGCACACCTACGCCGCCACCCGCTGGCAGGCGCTGTGGATGCTGCGCTTGCCCGCCGCCCTGCCCTTTTTGTTTCCGGCACTGCGCGTGGGCATTGCCGCTGGGCTGGTGGGCGCGATGGTGGCCGAGTTGCCCACCGGCGCGCAAGCCGGCCTGGGCGCGCGCTTGCTGACGGGCTCCTACTATGGCCAAACCGTGCAGATTTGGTCAGCACTGGTGATGTCGGCGCTCTTGGGCCTGGCGCTCACTGCGGCCATGGCGGCACTGGAAACGGCTGTGCTCGGACCCCGGAGGCGCGCATGAGTGCCCCCACTCCCCTGCACCGCGCTGGGCTGGCCGCCGCTTGGAATCTGACCGCCCTGGGCCTGGCTTGGTACTTTTTGTTCTCCAGCCTGGCCGCCGCCGACACCCCAAAAGACACGCCGTTTTGGGCTGCTACCGGGCTGCTGGCGGTGCTGGCAGTGCTGGGTATCCAACGCCTGGCGGCCTTAGAAGGGAGCAGGTGGTACCCGCTGCTTACGGCGGCGGTGTTTGGTCTTTGGATCGTTTACTTTTGGCAGTTGCTAACGGTGGCGCTGGACGTGCCACGCGTGCTGCTGCCCGCGCCCTGGTTGATCGTGGTGTCGCTGCAAGAGCACCTGCCGGTGCTGGGCAGCGACTTTGTGCAAACCGTGGTCAAAGCGGTGCTGGTGGGCTGGCTGCTGGGCTGCGGCCTGGGGTTTGGCGTGGCACTCGCCATTGACCGCCTGCCGTTTTTGCAGCGCGGCCTGCTGCCCATTGCGTCCCTGACCAGCACCATTCCGCTGGTGGGCGTAGCGCCCATTGCGGTGATGTGGTTTGGCTTTGACTGGCCGTCCAAGGCGGCGGTGGTGGTGCTGATGACGTTTTTCCCCATGCTGGTGTCCACGCTGGCGGGCCTCAAGGCCGCCGACCGGCTAGAGCGCGAGCTGATGCACAGTTACGCCGCCAGCTATGGCCGCACGCTGTGGTCGCTGCGCTTGCCGTCGGCCCTGCCGTTTATCTTCTCTGCCCTCAAGATCAATGCCACGCTGGCCCTGATTGGCGCCATCGTGGCTGAGTTTTTTGGCTCGCCCACCTCGGGTCTGGGTTTTCGCATTTCCACCGAGGCCACGCGCATGAACATGCCACTGGTCTGGGCGGCAGTTACGGTGTCAGCGGTGACGGGCTCGGTGGCCTATGCTTTGCTGGCGGCTTGGGAGCGGCGCGCCGCCTTCTGGCATCCGTCCATCCGTGGTAAAAAATAGGCTCTTGCCCCATGTTTGCACCCCTTGCCCTTGTTGTTTCCCCGGCGTACCCTGACCGGTGTGCCATTTTTTCCCTGCCTTTTTAACCCTAGGAGTTCTCTATGATTCTGCGTTCCAAGTTAACCAAAACGCTGCTGGCCAGCGTGCTGGCCGTGACCGGCTTTGCCGTCAGCGCCCAGGAAAAAGTCACCGTCCAGCTCAAGTGGCTGCCGCAGGCCCAGTTTGCCGGCTACTACGTGGCCCAGGCAAAGGGCTATTACAAGGATGCCGGCTTGGATGTGACCATCAAAGCCGGTGGCCCTGACATCTCGCCCGTGCAAGTGATCGCGGGCAAAGCCGCTGACGTGGTGGTGAACTGGATGCCCGATGCCCTCGCTGCGCGCGAAGCCGGTGTGCCGCTGGTCAACATCGCCCAGGTGTTCAACCAGTCGGGCCTGATGCTGACCTGCAAAAAGTCCAGTGGTGTGAACAGCCCCAAAGACCTCAAGGGCAAGACCCTGGGCGTCTGGTACGGCGGCAACGAGTATCCGTTCCTGAACTGGATGTCCAAGCTCGGCTACAAGCCCGACACCGACATCAAGATTCTCAAGCAAGGCTTTAACGTCGACCCGCTGCTGCAAAACCAAGCCGCCTGCATTTCGACCATGATTTACAACGAGTACTGGCAAGTGGTGGACGCCGGCGTCAAAGAGAGCGAGCTGATCACCTTCTTCTATGAAAAAGAAGGCGTGGCATCTCTGGAAGACGGCCTGTACGTGCTCGAGTCCAACCTGAAAGACCCGGCCTTTGTGGCGCGCATGGCCAAGTTCCTCAAAGCCAGCTTCAAGGGCTGGAACGACGCAGTGAAAAACCCGGCTGAAGCCGCCAAGATCGTGGTTAAAGCCGACACCTCGGGCAGCGCCAACGAAGCGGTGCAAAAGCGCCAGATGGAAAACGTGGCCAAGCTGATCACCACCGCCAGCACCGCCAAAATGGGCTACCTGGAACCCGCCGCCTATGAGCGCACCGTCAAAGTGCTCTTGTCTAGCGGCAGCTCGCCCGTGATCAAGAAAGACCCGGGCAAAGCTGCTTACTCCCACGCTGTGTGGGAAGCATCTACGAAGTAAGCGGTTTCATACCGTCTGCGCCGCGCGCCGGGGGGCGCCGGAGCGACCAAGGGGTTCAACCACACGGGCTGAACCCCTTTTTTGGTTTGAACGGTCGGTTTCACCGCAGGTTTAAGCCACAAACACCCGCGCCTTGCGCGGAGTGAGCACCAGGGTTTCGCCTTCTTTCAAGTCCATCTCGCGGAACTGCTGGGCAGATATGTGGGCTTCCACAATATCAGCGCTTCCGCTGGCCGCACCTTCGAGCGGCGCGAGTTCGAGGCGCGCTGTGGGGCCGACAACAATGGCGCGCAGCAGCTTGGCGGCTATGCCGCTCTGAGTTTGCACGGGGTCGCCAGCCTGGTAGCGGCGCACCTCCAAGTCATGCGGGCGCACATAGGCAAAAGCCTTTGCGTCTTGCGCGGCGCTGTGCTCGGGGCTGGCCAGGCGCATGCCGCCCGCGCTATCGCCAAGTTGTATTTCGCCCTCATGCGCGCGCCCATGGAACAGGTTCACGTCGCCCAAAAAGCCGTAGACAAAAGGGCTTGCGGGATGGTCCCACACGTCTTGCGGCGTCCCCACTTGCTCAACCTTGCCACTGTTCATCAGCACCACGCGGTCGGCCACTTCCAGCGCTTCTTCCTGGTCGTGGGTGACGAAGATGCTGGTGACGTGCAAGTCGTCGTGCAGCCGGCGCAACCAACGGCGCAGCTCTTTGCGCACCTTGGCGTCCAGCGCGCCAAAGGGCTCGTCGAGCAGCAGCACCTTGGGCTCCACCGCCAGGGCGCGGGCCAGGGCGATGCGCTGGCGCTGGCCGCCCGAGAGCTGAGCCGGGTAACGGTCGGCAAGCCAATCGAGCTGCACCAAGTTCAATAGTGCGTGCACTTTTTCTTTGATCACCGCCTCGGTAGGACGTGCGGCACGGGGCTTCATGCGCAGACCAAAAGCTACATTGTCAAACACCGTCATGTGGCGAAACAGCGCGTAGTGCTGGAACACAAAGCCGACGTTACGCTCGCGTACGTTGACATCCGTAGTGTCTTCGCCGCTGAACAAAATATGGCCCCGGTCGGCGGTCTCCAACCCGGCGATGATGCGCAGCAGCGTGGTTTTGCCGCAGCCCGAAGGGCCTAAGAGGGCGACCAATTCGCCCGAGTCGATGTCCAGGTTGACGTCGCGCAGGGCTTTGAAGGTGCCAAAGTCTTTGCTGACTTCGCGGATTGCAATGCTCATGGAAGATCTCGAAAAAATTAGGGTGTCGGGCGCTCTGGCGGCAGGTGGGCAGCTGCTTTTTCCTGGCGCTCAAACTGCCACTCCACAAAGGACTTGATCACCAGCGTGACCAGCGCCAACAGCGCCAGCAGTGAGGCCACCGCAAATGCCGCGACTGACTGGTATTCGTTGTACAAAATCTCGACGTGCAGCGGCATGGTGTTGGTCTGGCCGCGAATATGGCCCGAGACCACCGACACCGCGCCAAACTCGCCCATGGCGCGGGCGTTGCACAGAATCACGCCGTAAATCAGGCCCCACTTGATGTTGGGCAAGGTCACATGCCAAAAGGTCTGCCAGCCGGTGGCACCCAGCACGATGGCCGCTTGCTCTTCCTCGCTGCCTTGCGCTTGCATCAGCGGTATCAGCTCGCGGGCAATGAAGGGGAAGGTCACAAAAATGGTGGCCAGCACAATGCCCGGCACGGCAAAGATGATCTTCACGTCGTTCGCCTGCAGCCAGGGGCCAAACCAGCCGTGCGCGCCAAACATCAGCACATAGACCAGGCCCGCTACCACGGGTGAAACCGAAAACGGCAAGTCCACCAGCGTGGTCAAAAAGGCCTTTCCCTTGAATTCGTACTTGGCAATTGCCCAGGCTGCCGACACGCCAAAAACCAGGTTCAGGGGCACGGCGATGGCCGCCGTCAGCAGAGTAAGGCGAATCGCACTCCAGGCATCGGGCTCCTGAAAAGCCTCCAGGAACGCGCCCACTCCCTTGCGCAGCGCCTCGGCAAACACGGCAGCCAGCGGCAGCACCAGAAACAAAAAGATGAAAACCAGGGCCGCGCCAATCAGCGTCCACTTGACCCAAACGGGCTCAGTAGTGCCAGCTTGGGCGCGGTGCTGGGTACGAGCGTTGTTCGTGCGCATGTTCAGGCCCCCGCGCGCTTGCGCTGCCAGGATTGCAAGGCGTTGATCACCAGCAGCATGGCAAACGAAAAGCCCATCATCACCACCGCCACGGCGGTGGCACCGGCGTAGTCGTATTGCTCCAGCTTGCCGATGATGATGAGCGGCGTGATCTCGGAGACCATAGGCATATTGCCGGCAATAAAGATGACCGAGCCGTATTCGCCAATGGCGCGCGCAAACGCCATGGCAAAGCCGGTGAGCAGCGCCGGGCCAATGGCCGGAAAGATGACGTAGCGAAAGGTCTGCCAGCGCGTGGCGCCCAGGCTGGCTGCGGCCTCTTCGAGTTCTTTTTCGGCGTCTTCGAGCACCGGTTGCACCGTGCGCACCACAAAGGGCAGGCCGATAAAGATCAGCGCAATCACCACGCCATTGCGGTTAAACGCCAGGTTGATGCCATAAGGCTCCAACACGCTGCCCACCCAGCCATTGCTGGCCAGCAGCGCAGTCAGCGAAATACCGGCCACGGCCGTGGGCAAGGCAAAGGGCAAGTCCACCAGCGCGTCTATGATTTTTTTGCCCGGAAAACTGTAGCGCACCAGCACCCAGGCCACCAGCAAACCCGCGACCGCATTGACCAGCGCTGCCAGAAACGAGGCACCAAACGTGAGCTGGTACGACGCCACCACGCGCGGGCTGCTCACTGCGGCCACAAACTGCTCCCAGGTCAAAGTGAAGGTTTTGAACACCAGGGCGGAGAGCGGAATCAGCACAATGACGCTGAGGTAAAACAGCGTGAACCCCAGCGTGACCTTGAAGCCGGGCAAGACCCTTTTCGGGGCCCGTCTGTCCGGTGCCCCTAACGCAATGGCAGCATGCATTTACTTGACTGTGTACAGCTTGTCGAACTGCCCGCCGTCGTTGAAGTGCACTTTTTGCGCCTCGGCAAACGAGCCAAAGTAGTCATCTACCGCGAACAGCGCAATCGGCTTGAAGGTGCTGGCGTATTTTTTCAGGATGGCGGGGTTGCTCGGGCGGATGGCGTGTTGGGCCGCGATCTCTTGGCCTTCGTCCGAGTACAAAAAGTTCAGGTAAGCCTTGGCCTGATCGGCTGTGCCCTTTTTGGCCACCGTGCGCTCGACCACAGCCACCGGGTTTTCGGCCACGATGGAACTGCTTGGGTGAATCGCGTCCACCTTGCCCGCGCCAAACTCCTTGTCCACAGACACCACCTCAGACTCAAAAGTAATCAGCACGTCGCCAATATTGCGCTGCAAAAAGATGGTGGTGGCGTCGCGCCCGCCCTTGGCCAACACAGGCACGTTTTTGTAGAGCTTGGCAACAAAGTCTGCGGCTTGTGCGTCGGTGCCGCCCTTTTTACGCACCTGGCCCCACGCCGCGAGATAGGCCATACGGCCGTTGCCACCCGTTTTGGGGTTAACCACAATCACCTGCACGCCGGGCTTGATCAGGTCGTCCCAGTCTTTGATGCCCTTGGGGTTGTTGTTGCGCACCAAGAACAACATGGTGGAGCTGGTGGGTGCGGCGTTGCTGGGGAATTTTTTGGTCCAGTCTTTGGCTACCGCGCCGGTGCTGGCCAGAAAGTCGATGTCGGTGGTGGTGTTCATGGTCACCACGTCGGCGTCCAGGCCGTCGTTGACGGCACGGGCCTGCGCGCTGGAGCCGCCGTGGGCCTGGTCAATCTTGATGTCCTTGCCCGTGGTTTTCTTGTAGTTGGCAACAAAGGCGACATTGATGTCTTTGTAAAACTCGCGGGCCACGTCGTAAGAGGCGTTGAGCAAGGTGGTTTGGGCGCTGGCCCACTGGCTGGCGCCCAGGGCCAAAAGCACGAGGAGGCGGGTAGCAGTTTTCTTGAATGACATAGGTAGGTTCCAACAGGGTGGTCAAGGGTGGTAGAGGCGCCGCACGGGTCGGCGGCGGCAAGGGTGCGAGGGTAATTTACTTTTTAGTGTAAATCTGGTCAAAGTTGGCGCCGTCGGCAAAGTGGTCTTTGGCAGCCTTGGCCCACCCGCCAAAGGCCTCGTCAATGCTGAACAGCTTGATCTTGGGCAACTGCTTGACGTACTTGGCCTGGAACTTTTCAGAGACCGGCCGGTAGAAGTTTCGGCCCGCAATGTCCTGCCCCTCGTCGGGATACAGGTATTCAAGGTAGGCGGTTGCCACGGCACGGGTGCCCTTCCTGTCCACGTTTTTGTCCACCACGGTGACTGCGGGCTCGGCCAAAATGCTTAGCGACGGATAGACCACATCGACCTTGTTACCAAATTCCTTTTCCAGCAAAAATGCCTCGTTCTCCCACGAGATAAACACATCTCCTTGCCCGCGCTGGGCAAAGGTGATGGAAGAGCCGCGTGCGCCGGTATCAAGCACCGGCACATTGGCGTAGAGCTTGGCAACAAAATCTTTGGCCGCCGCTTCGCTTGCGAGCTTGCGCTTGGCAAATTCCCAGGCCGCCAGGTAATTCCAGCGCGCGCCGCCCGAGGTTTTGGGGTTGGGGGTGATCACTGAAATGCCGGGCTTGACCAAGTCATCCCAGTCCTTGATATCTTTGGGATTACCCTGGCGCACCACGAGGACGATGGTTGATGTGTATGGCGAGGAGTTGTGCGGCAGGCGTTTTTGCCAGTCTTTGGGAATCCAGCCGCCGTTGGCGTGCAGGGCGTCGGTATCACCAGCCAGTGCCAAGGTGGCAACGTCTGCCTCCAGGCCATCAATAATGCCGCGCGCCTGTTTGCCCGATCCGCCGTGGCTTTGCTTAACGCTCACGTCCTGGCCGGTCTTGGCCTTCCAGTGTTTGGCAAATGCGGCGTTGAACTCCACGTAGAACTCCCGGGTAGGGTCATACGACACATTGAGCAGGCTAAGCACCTGTTGCGCCAGGGCGCCCGCCGTAGCACACGCCAGCACAACGCTCACCAGTGCCATGCGGGCAGTTTGAAAACCAAATCGGGAGAAAGACCGGGGTGCGGTGCGGGAAGCGATCACGGAAAAAATCCAGAAAAAACCATGCAAGAGTGCGATGGAGCGGATTCTGGAGCCGTCTCGTTAAAACTAAAAATACTATTTTGTTACTTCTATATGCAAAAAACGTTGTATCTGAGCGGTCCACGCAAAGGCGTCTTACCGCACGGGTTCAAGCGGCGTGTTGGCGTTCGGCCGCCTGCTGGCAGTCCATACAGCGTGCGGCTTGGGGCGTGGCCTGGAGTCGCGCCATCGCGATGTGGGATCCGCATTGGGTGCAATGGCCAAAGCGTCCGGCGTCTATACGCGCCAAAGCAGCGTCCAAGGTACCTAGTTCGGCGGTCTCGCGTTCGTTCAGGGCAAATTCCAAGTCGCGCTCGGTGGCGACCTGGGCGGGGGAATCCTCCGGATGCGCAAAGTGCGCCTCGGCCACCTCGGCGCGGCTGTGCAAGCCGCCGCGTTGCTGGCTTATTTGGGCCAGGAGGGAATCGCGCAAGCCCAGTATCTGGGCGCGAAATGCGGGTAGTTGGTCGTCGTGCATGCGTAACTCCTAGTGTGCTGATGAACCCATCCTAGGCCGCCGGCTGAGCGGCGCTTAGATCTGCGTCAAGGTTTGCGCCAACAAAAAAAAGAGCGCGGCTTGCGCCAGGGGTGTGGGGGTTTTCATTGGGGAGCTCCTGAAGACACATGGGCTTGCACCCAGGCTTTCAATTCGCGCGCGGGCAGGGCGCCGGCAATGCGGGCGCGCTCCACACCGTCCTCAAACAAGAGCAAGCTGGGAATGCTGCGGATCGCGTATTTGCCGCTGGCTAAGGGCGCCGCATCGGTGTCGACCTTGACAAAGCGTACCAAGGGCAGCTCTTGCGCCACGCGCTGAAAATTGGGCGCCATAGACTTACACGGGCCACACCATGCAGCCCAAAAGTCCACCACCACCGGCAGCTCGGTGCCCGCAATGAAGCGCTCAAAGGCATCATCGCCCAGCGCCATGGGGGCCGCGGGCATAAGGTCTGCGCCGCACTTGCCGCAGGCCACTTCCAAGCGCAGTTTCTCCGGCGCCACACGGTTTTTGGTGGCGCACACCGGGCATACCAGTTGCATGGTGCGCTACCTTAGTTGCCAGCGCTAAAGCCGAGCTTGCGCATGATGGTTTCCATCAAGCACCAGCGCGTGAGTGCGCTTTGCGCCAGGTTGACCCCCACAAAAGCGGTGAACGCCAGCCACCACTCGCTCACAAACAAGGCGCTGCCCGGAATGCCAAGCGCCAACGAGCCCAGAATAAATACACCAGCCACCAAACGGACCATTTGCCACGAGTTCATAAACTACTCCTTAAAAAAACACTTACACAGGGGTTTGCACCGCCGCCAGCACCTCAGGGCGCTTGCGGTACGCGGCGTAATACAGGGTGGGAATTACCACCAGCGTCAGCACGGTGGAGACCGAGATGCCAAAGATCAGCGAGATGGCCAGCCCGTTAAAAATCGGGTCGTCCAAGATGAAGAAGGCGCCCAGCATCGCGGCCAGGCCGGTCAGCATGATGGGCTGGGCCCGGGTAATGGTCGACTGCACCACCGCTTGCTTGAACGGCAGCCCCTGGCGCACCAGCAGGTTGATAAAGTCCACCAGCAAAATAGAGTTGCGCACGATGATGCCGGCCAGCGCAATCATGCCGATCATGCTGGTGGCCGTGTACTGCGCACCCATGAGCGCGTGGCCGGGCATGACGCCGATGATGGTCAGCGGAATGGGCGCCATGATGATGAGTGGCGTGAGATACGAGCCAAACTGCGCCACCACCAGCAGGTAAATCAACACCAGACCCACGGCATAGGCTGCGCCCATGTCGCGGAAGGTCTCATAAGTCACCTGCGACTCGCCGTCCCACTTCAGCGAATAGCCGCGCAGCGGGTCGCTGGGCTGCTTGATAAAGAACTCGGCCAGCGTGCCGCCGCCAGGCGTGGGAATGGCGGCAATCTGGCTGCGCATCTGGAACACCCCGTACAGCGGACTGTCGAGTTGCCCCGCCATGTCCGCGACCACCATATTGACGGGTAGCAAATCCTTGTGATAAACGGGTTGCTCGCGCAGACTGTCGCTCACGGTGACGAGTTCGCGAATAGGCACCAGCGCGCCGCTGGCCGAGCGCACGCTCAGGGCCAGCAAAGCGTTGATATCGCCATGGCTCTCGGGCGGCAATTGCAGCACCACGGGCGCCGGGTACTTGCTGGCATCGTGCAAATAGGTGGCCGATTCGCCACTCAGGCCGGTACGCAGCGTGCTGACAATGGCTTGCTGCGGCACGCCCAAGAGCGCGGCCTTGCGGCGATCCACCAGCAAGAGCTTGCGCGGCGCATCAGCGATGCTGCTGTCGTCCACGTCCACGATGCCTGGCGTTTTCTCGAACACGGCGCGCACGGCTTGCGCCACTTCGCGACGGCCTGCCGCCTCGGGGCCATAGATTTCGGCCACGATGGGCGAGAGCACGGGCGGGCCGGGTGGCACTTCCACCACTTTCACATTGGCGCCATAGAGCTTGCCAATGCGCTGCAGTTCCGGGCGCACCCGGGTGGCGATGGCGTGGCTTTGGGCCGCGCGGTCGTGCTTGTCCACCAGGTTGACCTGCAGGTCGCCCACTTCGCCGCCGCTGCGCAGGTAGTACTGGCGCACCAAGCCGTTGAAGTTAATAGGCGCCGCGGTACCGGCATAGGCCTGGTAGTCGGTCACCTCGGGCACGGTGGCCAGGTGGGCGCCCAGCGCGTGCAGCACAGTGGCGGTTTGCTCCAGCGGCGTGCCTGCGGGCATGTCCACCACCACCTGAAACTCTGACTTGTTGTCAAAGGGCAGCATCTTGAGCAGCACCAGACCGGTCGCAGGCAGCGCCACAGACACCGCAATCAGCACCGCCACACCCAGGCCGAGCAGGCCCCGGTTGCGGCCACCGCGCTGCTCGTCGAGCAAGGGCTTGAACACGCGCTCAAACAAGGGGGCGAGCTTGGCGCTCAGGCCGCTGTGGCTGTGCTCGCCGTGTGCAACAGCGCCAGGGGCGCTGGGCTTCATCCAAATGCGGGCCAGCCAAGGTGTGACCACAAAGGCAATCGCCAGCGACAAGAGCATGCCCATGCTGGCGTTGATGGGAATCGGGCTCATGTAGGGCCCCATCAGGCCGGAAACAAAAGCCATGGGCAGCAGCGCGGCAATCACGGTCAGCGTGGCCAAAATCGTGGGGCCACCCACCTCGTCCACCGCGCCGGGAATGAGTTGGGCCAGCGTCTTTTGCGGATACAACTGCTGGTGGCGGTGGATGTTTTCCACCACCACAATGGCGTCGTCCACCAAGATGCCAATCGAGAAGATCAGCGCAAACAGCGACACCCGGTTCAGGGTAAAGCCCCATGCCCAGGAGGCGAACAAGGTCACGGTCAGCGTCAGCACCACGGCCACGCCCACGATGGCCGCCTCGCGCTTGCCCAGCGCCAAAAACACCAACACCACCACCGACGCGGTAGCAAACAACAGCTTTTGGATCAGCTTTTGCGCCTTGGCGTTGGCCGACGCGCCGTAGTTGCGCGTCGCGGCCACTTGCACGGTATCGGGCACCACGGTGTTGCGCAGCTCCTCCACGCGCGCCATCACGGCATTGGCCACGTCAATCGCGTTTTCGCCTGGCTTTTTGGTAATGCTCAGGGTCACCGCCGGGTATTCACCGCCACCGGCCTTTTCAGACTGGCCGTGCCAGACGTAGCGCGCCGCAGGCAGCGGGCCGTCTTTGACTTGGGCCACGTCGCCCAGAAACACAGGCCGGCCATTGCGCACACCCACCACCAAGGCAGCCACTTCACTGGCCTGGCTCAGGTAGGGGCCCGACTCAATAGCCACGGTTTGGTTGCCCGCAATGAGCTCGCCCACGGGCAAGCCCAGGTTGGCCGATTGCAGCGCCAGGCGCATGTCAGCCGCAGTGACGCCCGAGCCGGCCATGCGCACCGGGTCCAGCGCCACCATCACCGCACGGCCTGGGCCGCCCACGGTTTGCACCTCACGGGTGCCGGGCACGCGTTTGAGATCGGCCTCCATGCTGTGGGCCACGCGTTCCAGGTCAAAGGCACCGGTGTCTGCGTCTTTGCTAAACAGCGTCAGGGTAACGATCGGCACGTCATCGATGCCCTTGGGCTTGATGATGGGCTCGAGCACGCCCAGGTTTTTGGGCAGCCAGTCGGCGTTGGAGCGCAGCGTGTCGTGCAGGCGCACCAGGGCCTCAATGCGCGGCACACCCACCTTGAATTGCACGGTGAGTACCGCCAATCCGGGGCGCGAGAGCGACATCACATGCTCAGTTCCGGCCATCTGCGAGAGCACCTGCTCGGCCGGAATGGCCACCATCTGCTCCACATCGGCCACGCTGGCGCCCGGGAAGGGAATCAGCACATTGGCCATGGTTACGTTGATTTGGGGCTCTTCTTCGCGCGGCGTCACCAGCACGGCAAAGGCGCCCAGCAGCAGCGCCATCAGGGCCAGCAGCGGCGTAATGTGCGCGCGCTGGAACATGGCCGCAATACGGCCTGAGGCGCCCAGATGATGAATGGACTTCATATCAGGACTTCATATCAACGCACCTGTGCAGCAGCGGTGGGGTCGGTAGCGACCTTGTCACCGGCGCGCACGCCGCTCAACACTTCTACCCGATCGCCCTGCACCGGTCCTAAGCGCACCTGGCGCAGCGCGGGCCGGCCTTGGGCATCGACCAAATAGAGCGCCGTGAGTTCAGCCCGGCGCACTACGGCGCTGCTAGGCACAAAAAGACGCTCGCCGCTGGCCGCCGCGCCACCGGCCGCCGGCAGCCAGACGCGGACAAACATGCCCGGCGCCACGCCGCTGAGCGCGGGCAGCTTGAAGCGAATCTGCGCGCTGTGCGTGGCCGCGTCCACCAGGGGCAGCAGGGCAGCGCCGCTGGCGTTCATCAAGCCCTTGGTGCCACTCCAGCCGGGCAGCTCAAACTGCAATTTATCCAGGCGGGCAGGCAAGGCGCTTTGGGCCACACTGGCCGTCACGCGCAGGTTGGAAGGGTCGTGCAGGGTGAGCAAGGGGCGCCCAGGCATGGCCATGTCGCCCACCGTGACCGGCACCTCACTCACCACCCCGGAAAACGGTGCCTGGATGACAAAAAAGCGCTGCTGGGTTTGCGCTGCCTGCGACTGGGCCTCTAGCGCCTGCACCTGCGCGCGGGCGGCGTCAAACTGGGCTTGGGATCGCTCCAGTGCCGCCTGGCTGATGTACTGCTTTTGCAGCAACTGCTGCTGGCGCTCCAGGTCTTTACCGGCCACTGTCAGGCCGGCGCGCGCGGCGTCCACCTGTGCGGCGCTGGCCTGGGCGTTTTGGCTGGCAGCGCGGGCGTCAATGCGCGCCAGCTCCTGGCCCGCGCGCACCGTCTCGCCCACCTTGACTGACAAAGACACGATGGAGCCGGCCACCTGCGCGGCCAGCGTGGCCTGGCGTACCGGCTCGACCACGCCGTCAAAGCTTTGTAAATCTGCGCGCTGGCTGGCGCCACCCTGCACTTGCGCTGTGGCCAGTGCCGTGGCCGCCGTGCCTGTCAGCGGGGCCAGCAGGCTTGCGGCGCAAAGCAGCGCGACTCTGGTGGGGATTTGCCAAGTGGTGCTCATGGTGCGGCTCTGGTTAGGTTGAAGTCGATGCTCGGTTTCATATTTAACTAATTGAGTAATTAATCAAATAATACACTAAAATCGGCCATGCGCTCTGTTTCATATCAAACACCGCCATCAAAACCTAAGATTTAGGACGCCCGACCATGGAAAACCTGCCCCCAGAAGCCCTGCAAGACGTGGCCACCTACTTCCAGGCCCTGTCCGAGCCCACGCGCCTGCAAATCCTCAACATCCTGCGTGAGGGCGAACGCAATGTGGGTGAGTTGGCGCAGATGTGCGGCTCCACCGCTGCCAATATTTCGCGCCACCTGAGCTTGTTGACCAAGCACGGCATAGTCCGGCGCGAAAGCCGAGGCACCAGCGCCTACTACTGCATTGCCGACGAGGCGGTCTACGCGCTGTGCGACCTGGTCTGCGGCAATATTGCGCGCCAGATGGAACGCGCCAACAAGACGCGCCAGGCCTTTACCCTGACGCCCTGAGCCCCCTCAAGCTAGCAAGGCCCAAACACCATGCCCCGTTTTGCCGCCAACCTTTCCATGCTCTACAACGAGCACGCGTTTCTGGACCGCTTTGCCGCCGCCGCCGCCGACGGCTTCTGTGCGGTGGAGTACTTGTTTCCCTATGCGTTTGAGGCCCAGGCACTGCAAAGCCGCCTGCAAGACCACGGCCTGCAACAAGTGCTTTTCAACGCGCCGCCCGGCGACTGGGACGCCGGCGAACGCGGCCTGGCCTGCCTGCCCGGGCGCGAGGCCGAATTTCGAACCGGCTTTGCCCGCGCGCTGGACTATGCCCAGGCCCTGGCGTGCCCGCGCATCCATGTGATGGCCGGCATTGCGCCGCCCGGTGCCGACCCGGTAGCCCTGCAAGCCACCTACCGCACCAACCTGGCCTGGGCTGCGGCCCAAGCCAGCAGCGTGGGCTGCGATGTGCTGATTGAGCCCATCAACACCCGCGACATGCCGGGCTTTTATCTGCACCACCAAGAGGCGGCGCACGCGCTGGTGCAAGAGATTGGTGCACCAAATCTGAAGGTGCAGTTTGACCTGTACCACTGCCAGATCATGGAAGGCGACGTCGCCACCAAACTGCGCCACTACCTGCCCACCGGCCGCGTGGGCCACATCCAGATTGCCGGCGTGCCCGAGCGCCATGAGCCCAACGTGGGCGAGCTCAACTACAGCTACCTGTTTGGGGTGATTGACCAGCTGTCAGCCCAATGCGGCTGGGACGGCTGGGTGGGTTGTGAATACCGCCCGGCCCTGGGGCCGGTGGCTGGGGCCACCACCGAGGGGTTGCACTGGCGCCCAGTCCAGGCTGGCCAAACTACCGGGGCTGGAAGTCGCTGGCCTTGGTGATCTGGGCCCAGGTTTGCGCCTAGGCGTGCTCGCGGCTGGCGAGTGGTTGCGCGCCCATCATGCCCACGCTCAGGCCCAAAGTGGTCGACGACTCGCGCACTTCGGACAACGCAGGCGCTGGTCGATCAAAAGGGCCACGCACACCGGATAGTGACCGTCGCCCGCGTCTTGCAGGCGCCGACCGCGCCATAGTCCCGCATTACGATAGGGCTCGGGCTCGGATCCACCCCCAAAACCAAGAAAGCCTTCCGCTATGGCGACCTCTCGACTCCCCCGTACCAAAGAACACCCTGCCGTGGCACAAGTCCGGCGCAGCGGAGCGCAAAAGGTCAAGGTCGCGGTGTCCGACATCGACGGCGTCTTGCGTGGTAAATACCTGCACATCGACAAATTTTTGGGTGCGTGCGCACCCCACCCGACCGGGGGATTTGGTTTTTGCGGCGCGGTGTTGGGCCGGGACATGATGGATGCCACCTCCGACAAGACCAGCGCCACCGGTTGGCAAGAGTGGTTCAAGTTCCTGGAAACCCCGCAATCCTGGGCCGCTAAAAAAGCCGTGGGGCCAGAGCCCTTGACGCCGGGCATGTTTGGCCAAGGCTAAGGGCACGCTCTATGGCCCACGTTGCAGTCATCGGCGCCGGTTTTGTAGGCCTGTCATCGGCCTATTGGCTGATGCGCGACGGCCACCAGGTGGCGCTGTACGAGCCCGTGGGCGCGGCCGGTGGCGCCTCGTTTGGTAACGCCGGCACCTTTGCCAACTACGCCTGTATTCCGGTCAACAACCCATCGGTGTTTCGCGACCTGCCCCGGTTTTTGCTCTCGCCGAGCAGCCCGTTTCGCATGCGCTGGGGCTACCTGCCGCTGCTGGCTCCGTGGATGGGAAGCTTTTTGCTGCATTCGACCCGCTCGCGCTACACGGCGTCGGCCACGGCCTTATCGGTGCTGCTCTCTCGCGCCCAGGCCGGTTACGACGACCTGGTGCGCGACGCCGGGCTTGCGCCCTTTATTCGCCACCGGGAGTGCCTGTACTTGTACTCCAGCGCAGCGGCTTTTGAGGCCTCGCAATCCACGCTGGACCTGCGCCGACGCCTGGGTGTGCAGTCCGACATCCTGGGCGCTGCCGAGATCGCCGCGCTGGAGCCGCGCTTGAGCCCCATTTTTGAGCGCGGCGCTTTGTTCAAGGGTTCTTGGCACCTGAGCGATCCGGCCGGTTTTTTGCGGGCCTTGCAGGCCTATTTGCAGTCGCGTGGCTTGCACATCGAGCCCCATGCGGTGGACGGATTGCACCCGGCCAGCGACCATGTGCGGGTGGCGTGTGCAGCGGGCAGCAGCGCTTATGACTACGTGGCCCTGTGTGCCGGCGTGCACTCCAAGACCCTGGCGCAACAGTGCGGCGACCACCTGCCGCTGGAGGCCGAACGCGGCTACCACCTGATGTACCCCGGCACCACGCGCCTGGTGTCGCGCCCCGTGGGTTGGGCCGAGCGCGGCTTTTATATGACACCCATGGACCAGGGCATCCGCGTGGCTGGCACGGTGGAGCTGGCGGGCCTGCGCTTGGACAAGCGCCAGGAACTGCTCGACCTGTTGCACTTTGCATCGCAGCGCGCCCTGCCCGGGCTCGGGGCGCCCAGCGCGCCGTGGCTGGGTTTTCGCCCCACGCTGCCTGACGGCTTGCCGGTGCTGGGCCACTCCAAGGACAGCGCGCGCGTTGTCTATGCGTTTGGGCACCAGCACATCGGGCTGACGCTGGGCGGCCTGAGCGGCAGTCTGGTGGCGGACCTGGTGGCCCAGCGCGCGCCCAGCCTGGATCTGTCGCGCTACGCGCCGTCGCGCTTCTAGGCAATTGCCGGGGCTGCGCTCTCTTGCCAGGCCGAGAGCGGCGGGCAAGAGCAAAACAGGTTGCGGTCACCATAGACGTTGTCCACCCGTCCCACACAGGGCCAATACTTTTGGTGCTTCAGGCTGTCCAGCGGAAACGCGCCCAAGCCGCGCGGGTAGGGGCGGTCCCAGGCCTGGGCCAGCACCGTGGCCGCCGTGTGCGGCGCGTGCTTGAGGGGGTTGTCGTCTTGCGGCCACAGGCCTTGCTCGATGTGGCGTATCTCCTGGCGTATGGCCACCATGGCGTCGATGAAGCGGTCGATCTCATGCAAGGTTTCGCTCTCGGTGGGCTCGACCATGAGCGTGCCGACCACCGGAAAGCTCAACGTCGGCGCATGAAAGCCGTAGTCCATCAGCCGCTTGGCCACGTCTTCGGCGCTGACACCCGAGCTGTCTTTGAGGGGCCGCAAGTCCAGAATGCACTCGTGTGCTACGCGGCCGTTCTCGCTGGCGTAGAGCGTGGGGTAGTGGTCTTTGAGGCGCACGCTGATGTAGTTGGCCGACAAGATGGCCGCTTGCGTCGCATGGCGCAAGCCGTCGGCACCCATCATGCGGCAGTACATCCAGCTAATGGGCAAGACCGATGCGTTGCCTAGCGGGGCAGCGGATATGGCCCCCACGCTTGCCACTGCGTGTGCTGCGCTGCCCCCCGAGGGGGCTAATTTGCCTTGGGGCGGCCCGGCGGCAAATTCTGCGGCCCCCACGCTTG
>CAMDKE010000015.1 GCA_945901215.1 Comamonas sp. lk | reverse complement strand
CTGCGGTCAAGAGCGCTTCAATCGCGCCATCGCTGAGCAAGGGGCACAGCGCAAAACTCATGTTGGCCGAGTTTTGCATCTCGCCACACACCGAGCCAATGGTCTTGGGCAAGCCCTGGCCGCCAAACGCGGTCGGGTGCTGCAGGCCTTGCCAGCCGCCTTCAGCAAACAACTTGAACGCTTCTTTGAAGCCGGGCGTGGCCGTGACCACACCGTCTTTCCAGCTGGTGGGGTTTTGGTCACCGGCCCAGTTCAGGGGCGACAACACGCCTTCGTTGAATTTGGCCGACTCTTCCAATACCGCTTGTGCCGTGTCCAGATCCGCGTCCTCGAACCCGGGCAATTGGGCAATATGGGCGATGCCAGCCAGGTGCTCGATATTGAAAAGCATGTCTTTGACAGGGGCGATGTAGCTCATGGCGGGCTTTCAAAAAAGCAAAAGCAAAACGAAGGAAAAAACGAAAAAGACAGGGCGAAAAAAAGGCACCTCGCGGTGCCTTTTTGCCCGATTACAGGGCGGCTACAAGCGCTGGCACCGCCACAAACAAGTCGGCCTCCAGTCCGTAGTCGGCCACGCTGAAGATGGGGGCCTCGGCGTCCTTGTTGATGGCCACGATGACCTTGCTGTCTTTCATGCCGGCCAAGTGCTGGATGGCGCCGCTGATGCCGCAAGCCACATACAGCTGGGGCGCCACGATCTTGCCGGTTTGGCCGACTTGCCAGTCGTTGGGCGCGTAGCCCGCGTCCACCGCCGCGCGGCTGGCGCCCATGGCCGCACCGAGCTTGTCGGCCAGCGGCGTCATGATTTCCATGAACTTTTCATTGGAGCCCAAAGCGCGGCCACCGGAGACGATGATCTTGGCAGCGGTCAACTCGGGGCGATCGTTCTTGGCGATTTCAGAGCGCAGAAAGCCCACGTCAGCGCTATCGCTGGCAGCTGCCGGCGTCTCCACGCTGGCGCTGCCGCCAGTGCTGGCTGCGGCGTCAAAGCCGGTGGTGCGCACAGTGATGACCTTGATGGCATCCTTGCTTTGCACCGTGGCAATGGCGTTGCCTGCGTAAATCGGGCGCTCAAAGGTGTCGGGGCTGTCGACCTTGGTGATGTCGGAAATTTGGCCCACATCGAGCTTGGCGGCCACGCGGGGCGCGATATTTTTGCCATAGGCCGTGGCCGGAAACAGCAGGTGGCTGTAGCCCGATGCCAAGGCGACCACCTGGGCCGTCACATTCTCAGCCAGCCCGTGGGCCAGCCCGGCACTTTCAACATGGATGACTTTGGCCACACCGGCGATGTGGGCGGCCGCAGCGGCGGCGGCGCCCGCGTTGTGACCAGCCACCAATACGTGCACATCTCCACCACACTGTGCGGCGGCGGTGATGGTGTTGAGGGTCGAGGGCTTGATGCTGCTGTTGTCGTGTTCAGCGATGACGAGAGAGCTCATGGAAATATCCTTTACTAAATTCAAATGACCTTGGCGTCGTTTTTCAGCTTGTCCACCAGGGCGGCCACGTCGGCCACCTTGATGCCCGCAGCGCGGGCGGCGGGCTCAATCACTTTGAGCGTTTTGATGCGCGGGCTCACGTCCACGCCCAGGTCGGCGGGGGTGAAGGTGTCGAGCTGCTTTTTCTTGGCCTTCATGATGTTGGGCAAGGTGACGTAGCGCGGCTCGTTGAGGCGCAGGTCGGTGGTGATGATGGCAGGCAGGCTCAGGCTCAGGGTCTCGGAGCCGCCGTCGACTTCCCGGGTGACATGGGCTTTGCCATCGGCCACTTCCACCTTGCTGGCGAACGTGGCTTGGGGGCGGTCGCACAGGGCAGCGAGCATCTGGCCGGTCTGGTTGCAGTCATCGTCAATGGCTTGCTTGCCCAAAATCACCAGGCCAGGCTGCTCTTTGTCCATCAGCGCCTTGAGCAGCTTGGCCACGGCCAGGGGTTGCAGCTCTTCGCTGGTCTCGACCAAAATGGCACGGTCGGCGCCAATCGCCATGGCAGTGCGAAGGGTCTCGGTGCATTGCGTCACGCCGCACGATACCGCGATGACTTCGGTGGCCACGCCCTTTTCCTTCAGGCGCACGGCTTCTTCGATGGCGATTTCGTCAAACGGGTTCATGCTCATCTTGACGTTGGCAATGTCCACGCCACTGCCGTCAGATTTGACGCGCACCTTGACGTTGTAGTCGACCACACGTTTTACGGGTACCAAAACTTTCATAACTGCCACTCCAGAGAATAAAAAAAGGCACTTCAAGTCCACAGGGACCTTACGTGCACGTCAACTCTAGATTCTATGCGCGCCCTGCTAGCCAGAGACTTACATGTGGCCCGAGAATAAAAAGAACGATCGTGCTTTTTTAATTCTAACCTCGACCCTACCGTGGCGTGGCCGCTGAGCGACCGGTCTTGTAGCGGCGGCGACAGTCCTGGCCCGACGCTATTTCAGCGGTTTGGAGAACGCCAGCACACCGTCTTGCAGCCTGCCAAAGCGCAGGTCCGCCAGGTCGCGCAGGTAGTTCTGGTTCAGGCGCCACGGCGTGCTGCTGCCCTGCACTGGAAACCGGCCGAGCGAACGCTGGATGTAGCCGGAGCTGAAGTCCACCCATGGCTGCGCCTGCACATCGGCAGCGGGCAGATTGGGCGTGCACACCCCAATACCGCGGCCTTTCATATGGCGCAACAGGCGGCAGACAAAGGCGCCCGTCAGATCACTCTTGAGCGTCCATGACGCGTTGGTGTAGCCAAATACGTACGCCAGGTTGGGCACGCCCGCGAGCATCATGCCTTTGTAGCTCATGGTCTTGCCGATCTCCACCGGCGTGCCGTCCACCTCCAGCGCCATGCCGCCAAAGCCGAGCAAGTCAAGCCCCGTAGCGGTGACCACGAGGTCGGCTTCGAGCAAGGCGCCCGAGCCCAAGCGAATGCCTTGGGGCTCGAAAGCTTGCACGGTGTCGGTCACGACATGGACCTTGCCCCTGCGGATGGCCTCGAACAAATCACCGTCAGGCACCAGACAAATGCGCTGGTCCCAGGGCTTGTAGCGGGGGGTGAAATGGGTTGGAACATCAAATCCCTTGGGCAGCGCTGCCGCCACGGCTTCAACAATGCGCGCTTTGACGCGCTCAGGCCTGCGCTTGGCCAGACCATAAAAGAACAACCCAAGGGCTACGTTCTTCCACCGCGTAAGTCCATAGACCAGCCGTTCTGGCAGCACCCGGCGCAGCGCGTTGGCCAGGGCGTCATGGCGCGGGCGCGCCACGACGTAGGTGGGGGAACGCTGCAGCATGGTTACCTGCGCGGCCTCTTGGGCCATGGCCGGCACCAGCGTCATGGAGGTGGCACCGCTGCCGATGACCACCACGCGCTGGCTGCGGTAGTCCAGGTCTGCAGGCCAGTCTTGCGGATGGACTACGCGCCCCTTGAACTGTTTGAGCCCCGGAAAATCCGGTGTGTAGCCATGGGCGTAGTTGTAATAGCCGCTGCACACCCACAAGAAACTGCAGCTCAGTTGCATCCGATCTTTGGCCGGTCCGCGCTCCACGGTCAGCAGCCAGCGTGCAGCAGTGCTCGACCATACCGCTGCCACTACGCGCTGGCCCAGGCGGATGTGCGGCAGCAGCCCATGCTCCTGCGCGGTGTCCTGGATGTACTGCAGGATAGACGGCCCGTCGGCAATCGCCTGGCCCTCTGTCCAGGGCTTGAAGGCGTAGCCCAGGGTGTGCATGTCCGAGTCCGAGCGCACGCCGGGGTAGCGAAACAGGTCCCAGGTGCCGCCCAGGCGCTCGCGCCCCTCCAGAATGGCAAAGCGCTGACCGGGGCAACGCTGTTGCAAATGCACCGCGCTGCCAATGCCTGACAGACCCGCGCCCACAATCAGGGTGTCAAAGTGTTCGATGCTCATGCAACAAATATACGTGCCAGCCGACCCATAGAACACCAATACAAGTCCCGCTCCCAACCGACGCTGGGAAACACCACGCCCTGGGTGATGCCCCCGCTGCGCACCCGGGCGTGCTCGGCTCCGGTTTCTAGGTCGAGCAGCACCACTTCTTCACCCCAGCGGCGGTAGTCGTTGACCACCAGTTCGCCGGTGTGCGGGTACAGCAGCAGGTGGCTGGCTACGCCAAAGTCGGGTTTAGTCCAGAGGGGTGCGAGCGTCTGGTCAGCGCCTATGCGCCAGGCGCGCAAGACTTTGTTGGCCGAATCAAAGCCGACCACGATGCGCCGCTGCACATCGACCAGCGGCGGGTTGGTGATGCTGCCGCCGGGCAAGCCGCTGATTTCGATGTTTGCATGGTCACGCCCGTCGCTAAGCGAAACGCGCAGCAGCCGGTTGGCGCTGGGACGCAGGCCCGCGCCCAGCATATTGATGCGGTAGCGGTGCAGGCCGTTGTCCATGAACCAGGCGTTCTGGCCGTCCAGCACCACATCCCAGCCGTAGCTCTGGGCGGTGGCGCCGATGTAGTTCCACTGCCAATCGCGGTCCAGACCCAAGGTTCGCGCCGCGTCATCCCAGTGGTAACGAAAAATGCTGCGCACCCCCACCACGTAGACGGTATTGCCCACCGCGCTCAGGCGGGCGATGGACGGCTCCGGGCAGATCACTGGCGCACAGGCCGGGCGCAGCGTCTCGGGGTCTATAACGCTCAGACTGGCGGCGTAGGTATCAGACAGGTTTTTAGCGACGATCAGTCCATTGTCCAGAATGACAAAGGAGTTGTAGGGCTGCGCAAGGGGCAGCTCCAGCGACGCCTTCAGGCGGCAGGCGCGGTCCAGCCGGTGCGCGTAGCGGCCGTAGACCACGTAAATGTCGCCATTGCGGTGAATCGCCATGCCGCCGGGCCACATGGGGCCACCGGGCAGGCGCGGCGAACTTTTTCGCGTGCGCAGGCTGTGCGGGTCGATCAACTCCACGCAAGACGTCGTGGCCAGACCCAGGTTGGAGCGCAGCGCTGAATGCGTGAGCAAATACACCTCGCCCGCGTCGCCAAGTACCGTCATGGTCGACAACAGCGTGTTGCGCGTCACACAGGCCAATTTTTCCCCGGGCTGCAGGTTCAGGGCGGATTCGGCATGGGCGGCTTGCAGGCGCTGCGGCCCACCATCCTCGCCGGGCCAAGGGCTAGGGTAGTAGCCGCTGCTCACGTGCGGCGGCGACGACGCATGAGCCACCAGGCCAGCAGCGCCAGCAAACCAATCAGCACCGCTGCGGCTTGCTTGCCGTGCACCGGCAGCCAGTAGCGCCAAATGGCATTGATAAACACCTGCTTTTGCGGCGTGTAGCCATCGGGCATGGGCAGCACCTGGTTGGTTTTTTCGTAGTGGGCGTAGTCCACCTGCATCGCGGCAAACTCCTGCGGCAGCTTGGTGGCCAGGTCTTGCGTTTCACCAGGGTCGGTGGCCAGGTCGTACAAATGCCACAGGCCATCGCCTAAGGGCGGCATGTTGCGCACCAGCTTCAGGCTGCCCTTGAACAGGGCCGCGTTACCTGACAGTTCATAGCCCAGCGGCTGGTCGGGCCCGCGCACCGCGCCTACGCTGCCTTGCAGCAAGCCCAGCAAGCTGTGGCCGACCAGCGGCTCGACTGCCGCACCCTGGTAGCTGGCGCCAGGCGCCTCAATGTGTGCCAGCTCGAGCAGCGTGGGCGCAATGTCGGTCACATGGGTCAGGGCACTTTGCACCAGGTTGCCCTGGCGCACAGGGGGGCCGGAAATCAGCATGGGGCTGCGGATACCGCCCTCGCCCGACCAAAATTTATAGCTGTAGAGGGGCGATGCGGACGCGCTGGCCCAGCCCGGGCCGGGAATGCCGTAGCTACCCTTTGCGCCCAGGGTATCGGTGTCTTGTTTGTAATTGAAAACCAGCCAAGGCTGCGCCTCGTGGTAGTCCGAGCCTTCGGGGCCGTTATCCGACAAAAACACGAACACCGTGTTGTCATATTGACCCGTTTTTTTAAGGTGCTCTACCAAGCGCCCAATGTGGAAGTCCATGGCCTCGGCCATGGCGGCGTAGACCTCCATCTGGCGCTCCATGTGCAGACGGTCTTTCTCGGGCAGTGCCTTCCAGTCTTCGGTAGTAGACATGGTGGTCAGGGTGGTGCCCTTGGGGACGATGCCCAAGGCAATGGCCCGCGCCAGACGCTGCTGGCGCAAAGCGGTCCAGCCCTCGCGGTACCGCCCCTTGTATTTGTCTACATAGGCCTTGGGGGCCTGCACGGGCACATGGTTGGCCTGAAAGCCCACGTACGCAAAAAACGGCTGCTGCTTGCGGGTGTCGGCGTCGATATAGCCGATGGTGCGGTCCACGAAATACTCCGAAGAATAGTACTCAGCGGGCATGGTGGCCGTTTTCCCGTCTTCAAACCAATACACCTGTGGCACGTGTGGCAGGTATTGCTTGGAAGGCTCCCAGTTGTCCGAACCGGTGTCGCCCTGCACGATGGACTTGTCAAAACCGCGCCGGTTGGGCAAGTTGTAGGGCTCGGAGCCCACATTCCATTTGCCCGCGACGTAGGTGCGGTAGCCGCTGTCCTGCAAACGGGACGCCACAGTCACCACATTGGGTGCCAAGGAGCCTTGGTAACCGGGTTTGCCCAGGTGTTCGCCGGGCATGGCCTCGCGCAGATTTCCCACGCCGTTGCGGTGGTTATCCACGCCCGTGAGCAGCATGGAGCGCGTGGGCGAGCACGAGGCGGCCACATGAAAGTTAGAGAACCGCATGCCGCGCCGTGCCAGCGCATCGAGATGGG
Source organism: Comamonas sp. lk (assembly GCA_945901215.1). Lineage (GTDB taxonomy): Bacteria > Pseudomonadota > Gammaproteobacteria > Burkholderiales > Burkholderiaceae_C > Allorhodoferax. The sequence goes on along the minus strand of CAMDKE010000015.1, from coordinate 10,479 downwards.
GGGTATCGATTTCGCCGCCAAAGGCGCCCAAGTCGGTAAAGCCCCAGTCGTCGGCCACCAATACCACGATGTTGGGGCGTTGGGGCGCAGTGGCCACCGCCGGGCTTGCCGCCAGGCTCCAACTGCCCCAGCCCAAGCCCACAAACAGTGCGCTAGCAGACACCCACGCCTTTGTCCTTTTATTCATCCCCAGTCCCCCCTCAAGTTTTCGACACAAGAATGCCGTTTCGCAGAAAACCATACACTGCTGTACTTTTTCAATGTAGCACGCTAACCGAACATCGACTAACCCGGCTATCCGCTGGGTGACAATGGTTCGCTTGGAAACCCGAATAAATACCACCCCAATGGCTCCCAACGCACCGAATGAACCACAAGCCGCTCGTAGCGCCGCCGCGCGCCTGAAACGCGAGGATTGGCTGGACGCGGCGTTTGACGCAGCCGTGGAGCACGGCTTTGACGGCGTGCGGGTACTGGTTTTGGCCGATACCTTGGGCGTGACGCGCGGCAGCTTTTACTGGCATTTCAAAGACCACGCCGACCTGCTGGTCGCGCTGCTGGAACGTTGGCACTGCGCCGAGCTGGCCGGCAACCAGCGCCTGCAGCAGCCCGCCAGCGCCGACCCGGTGCAAGACCTTGAAATATTACTCGACGCCGCGTTGGCCCACGGTGGCGCGGACCTGGGCAATATGCGTTTCGAGCTGGCCCTTCGCGCCCTGGGGCAGCGCGACGCGGCCGTGGCCACGATGTTGTTGGAGGTGGACCAGGCTCGCATGGCGCTGTTTGCCGGGAAATTTGCCCGCATTACACCGGACACCAAGACCGCCACCGACCTGGCGGCATTGTTTTACCTGGCGATTGTGGGCAGCTTCCAGGCCCTGAGCCGCGCGCAGGCCGCGCACCCCACCAAACAATACCTACAAGACATCATTAGCCGATTTTTGGTCAAGCAGCAGGCCCAGTAGCGCGCTCTGGCCTGGTCTTTAAGGCGCGGGCGCCAGCCGCAGCGTGCGAAAGCCAACATGGCTGACCGGCAAGTCGTCTTCCTGCCCTTGGCGTGCGCCTGCACGGTAGCGCATGCAGTAGTTAGGCGCACACAAAAACGATCCACCCTTGATTACATGCTGCGCAAGGTCCCCACTGGCCGACGGCCGCGCACTAGCCGGTGCGGGCTCCTCCACGTTTTGACTGACCAGTACCGCGTGGCTAGGGGTGTAGGCGTCGCGGGTGAGTTCCCAGGCGTTTCCAATCATGTCAAACAGGCCCAGGGCGTTAGGTGCAAAGCAGCCCACCGGCGCCAACCCGACAAAGCCGTCGTCCGCCGAATTGGCCACCGGAAACAGGCCTTGCCAGGTATTGGCCTGGGCTGGTTGCTCGTGCTCGGGCAAGGCCTGGTTCTTCGCGCCGCGAGCTGCCCATTCCCACTGCGCCTCCGACGGCAGCATGGCGCCTTTCCAGCGGGCGTAGGCCCGCGCGTCTTCGATGGTGACATTGACCACCGCAAAAGTACCTTTCCCCTCAATGGAAGTCGCTGGCCCGCCGGGGTGTCGCCAATCCGCACCCGGTACGTAGCGCCACCACTTTGTTGGGCTGCCTTGGCCGGAGACACTGGTCGGGCTGATGAACACCACCGCGCCTGGCAGGAGCATATCGGCGGGCAAGTCGGGGTGGGCTTTGGCGTCCACCGGGCGCTCTGCGGCGGTGGTGTAAGCCGTGGCTTGTACGAAAGCGGCAAATTCGTCGTTGGTTACCTCGGTACGGTCCAGCCAAAAGCCATCGACTGCAATCTGCCGTATGGGTGCTTCCTCCGGGTAGACCGTGTCGCCCAGGGCCAAAATGCCGCCGGGCACCCAAACCATACCAGGGTGCTTTGCGCCAGCAGGCTGCGCAGGCAAGGCGCAGACAAGAGCCTCGTGGCGCTGGTGTTGTTCGCTGCGCTGGGCCGACCACAAAAGCCAAGCACCCCCAGCCACAAGCAGCAAGGCAGCCAGAGCCACGAAACGGCGGGTTCTGGTGGCGAAAAATGGTTTTTTCATCTGGCAGAAGGGAACTGAAGCATGTGGCAGCGCAAGGCTAGCGCCCAGGCTTTAGTTGTGCCAGTAAGTGTATTCATCACCGGGAGCGTCGGCTTGGTTCAGTGCCTTGTCAATATTGACCGCTATTTTGATAAAAGATGCCCAAAGCGGGGACGGCATGTCCGCGTGGTGCGCGGCCATTTTTGCTTTCAGCTCAGCCAACTTTTTCGGTTCGCTGGCGGCCAGATTCACCTTTTCAGTGGGATCGGAGGCCAGGTTGAACAGCCAGTCTTTAGCTGGTGGTTCGGCAGAAATCAGCTTCCACTGCCGGTCACGCATGGCGCGGTAGGGCCCGTCGCGCCAGAACAGCGCACGCTCGGGCTGCGCCTGCGGCTTATCCGTCAAAAAAGGGAGCAGATTCACCCCATCAACAGGCCGATCATCGGGCATTTTCCCACCCGCTGCGGCCAGCACGGTGGGCATGATGTCGATGTTGCTGATCGGTGCCGGGTAGTGCGTGCCCGCTGTGATGTGGCCCGGCCACTTCGCAACATAGGGCACGCGCAATCCGCCCTCAAAAAAGGTGAGTTTCCAGCCGCGGTAAGGCTGGTTGACGTCCGCAATGCCGAGGTAGCCCGGCGCGCCGTTGTCGCTGGAAAACACCACCAGGGTGTTTTGGTCCAGGCCTTCGTCCTTGAGTGTTTGCAATACACGTCCTACGCTGCGGTCCACCGAACGCACCATCGCGGCGTAGACGCGCCGGCGGTGGTCCGGGATGTGGGACAGCGCGTCGTAGTCTTCTTTGCTGGCCTGCAGTGGCGTGTGCACGCCCCAGTGCGCCAGGTAAAGAAAAAACGGCTGGTTTTTGTTGCGCCGGATGGCGGTAACGGCCTCGTCAGTAAAGTAGTCGGTCAGGTACTTGTTAGGCTCAAACCAGTGGCCGGCGTTGTAACTCACACCAAAGCGCATATTGGGCCAAAGGAACTTGTCGATGGGGTCGAAGTCTTGCTTGGAATTGACCACACGCGGGTCGTTTTGCGGCAGGTACAAGCCGCTCTCCATAAACAAGCTTTCGTCAAACCCCTGGTTTTTAGGCCGCATCTCGGGCGTACTGCCCAGATGCCATTTGCCGATGTGCAGGGTGCGGTAGCCACGCGCTTTCAGTGCCTCGGCCATAGTTACTTCGGAAGCGGGCATGCCCAGTTGGTCGAAGTCCTTGGCAGCTTTAGCCGCCACGGAGTCAATCAAGACCGGGTTCGCGCGGTTGGAACTTGCATGCAACTCGCCCGCTACCCGCGCCAAGGCACCGGGCGTGGGCGTGAACTCCACGCCAAACCGCCACGGGTAGCGCCCGGTCAACAGCGCCGCACGCGAGACGGTGCACACAGCGCTGCCTGCGTAGCCCTGGTCAAAGCGCACGCCTTCGCGGGCAATAGCGTCGATGTTGGGCGTCGGTACACCTTCGGCCGTGTGCCCGCCACCGTGCGTGGACACGTCGTTAATGCCCAGGTCATCGGCCAAAATCACGATGATGTTGGGCGGGCGCTGCGCCAAGGGCATGGCTGCTGTAGCGGGGCCCTGCACCCACGGTGTTTCCCGGTAGGCGTCGCGTGGATGGCGGATGTCGGTGTACCAACCCAAGGAGTACTGCAGCACATAAATCCGGTTGGCGTAAGCCAGTGCTCCGAGGCCGACCAGCGCAAGCACTACCAGGCCCAGTTTTTGGTTTCTTTTCATGGCGTAAAAGGGACTGAATGAGCGCGAGTGCGGGAACCAGCTACAAAGTAGCGCAAACCAATTCGGAAATACCGGCCGCTTGCATCAGGGCCGCAGCCCGGCTTTGATCCGATGCGCCAAGCTCCGCGTACTGCGTGCGCAACCAACGCAGGCATTTGGTTTGGTAAGGCACTACCGCTTGCTGCCACCGCCCCGCGGACAGATCGGCGCTGAGCTCTTTGTCACCTGCTGCATGGGCACGGGCGTTGGCCAGCATCACCGGCACATAGGCTTGTGCCAATTCCCGCAGCAGGGCCAACAGCGTGGGGGCGATTGGGTCTGCACAGGCCCAGTCGCTGTCTCGCGGCTCAAGCCCCGAGAGGTCTTCCACCAAATCCACCCAAGCCAATACCCGGGCGGAGCGCTGCAAGGTCAACTCCATGGACGTGGGGTCGAAGTGCGCCAACTGCGACAACTGTCCGTACAACGCAAAGTCGCTGGCGCCGGGGCGTTGGCCCATCAAAAACGGCTGCCCGCGCAAGTGCGCATCCAGCAAATCCAACAAACGCACATAAGCCGCCTCAATCATTTCAGCGGTGGCGGGATTGGAGCCCACCACCGGCAGGCGGCCCACCTGGCGCTTTGAGAACTGGACCTTGGCCGCCTTGAGCATAGATTCGTCCGCGTTCACGCCCAGGAAGTGAACCGGCAAAACGCCTCCGGCCTTGTCGATACCGGGCGCAAAATGCCAGCGGTAATGGAACATCGCCTTGGTGACCCACTCGTCGGCAAAATCCTCCAGCAAAGCGTCGACAAAGGCAAGAACAGGATCCGGCGGCAGCGCGCTGCGTCCGGCAACTTCCTGCTCCAGGCGGCGAAGAATGGGCGTGGAATCGGTCACAGCGACCAGCGCACCAGACCTGTCGGGGAAATAAAAGGTCGGCAGCAGTTCAACCGCCGGCTTGGGCATACCGGCCTTGTCTGCTGCAGCGCCCACCAGGTAGCGGTAGGGAATGTGGCGGTAACGCATGAGCGCCAGCATCTTGCGTGTGTAGGGCGAACCGGGAGCGCCCTTGAACGCCAGTGGCAGCTGCGTCATCTCAGGTCCAAACCAGCAACGCGGCGGTCAGCGCCGCCAGGAGCGCAGCCACAGTAAAGCGTACGGCAACCAGACTGACCAGGGGCTTGACTGGAAAAACCACGGTTTTGTCGATCGCCGCCCATTTGTGCACATCAATTCCCTCATGGCCAATGGCCAAAGCAAAATGGAAAAAATCGCGCCGGCTGCGGTAGCGCACCATGGCCACGTAATGCCAGTCTGGAACGCCTTCGACATCAATAAATCGTCCGCTGCGTTTGGCAATGAATACCGGTACGCATGCGCGCCGTAGCAAGTGCGGGATGATGGCCCGGCCGTAGCGCTTGTCCGCCTCGCGCGGGTCGTCGCCGTAGGGCAACCCGGGCGGGTACAGGGCCTTGGCGCGGTAACGCACGCAGTTGTGCATGACAAATTCTTTACCGTCCTCGCTGGCGAGCAACTCGCGTGCCTCGTGCAACAGCGACTCGCCCTGCGTGCCCTTGAGCCTTTGGCCCAGGGCCTGCATCAGTTGCTCTTGCTCAGCCGCATCCATGGGCTTGCCTGCGCCGCCATACCACCACACAAACAGGGCAAACAGCGCCAGAGCAGCCAACACGATAGCGGTGTGCTCGTTCATCACCATACCCCAGTCAGACTATTGCCGGGCTGCCCACGGGCACAAAATGCCGGGTGTTGTCGCGCAGCCAGGCTTGCGAGCGGCTGGCATCGTGTTGTTCGGGGTGGAAGTCTTCGCGCAGGTAATCTCGCCACATCGCTACGTTGCCCCGAAGAATTCCGTCTTTGGACATCAACAATTTGGCGGCACTGCGCCACGTGCTGGGGCGGAACAAAGCGCCGTCGTGCCAGAGGTTGCGCACCGTTTGGCGCAGCACGTCTGTCAGAAATATCACGCTGACAAAGCGAAACACCCGCAATCGCCAGGCGTGAGAACCACCCATGGCCTGGTAGATGTCAAACGCTGTGCTACGGTGCTCCGACTCTTCGGCGCTGTGCCACAGCCACATCGTTTGCAGACGCTCTTCGGCACCTTCTAGTGCCTCCGGGTGACGCAACATCCAGTCGGCAAACAGCGCCGTGAAGTGCTCGGTGGCGGCGGTGGCAGCCACGTGGATGCGCGGGTCCATAGCAGCCTGTTTCTTGATACGGGCCGCCGACCGCTTCTCAATGGTGTTGGCAAAACCCATGCGTTCGAGATGTCCGTTAAACAAGGCATGCACGCGGCGGTGGGTAGCCTCTTGGCCCACAAAGCCCTGCACTTCTGCCGCAAAATGGGCTCGCTTTTCTTCGGGCAAGGTCTTTAGGCCAGCACGCACCGAATCCATAAAAAACTGCTCGCCCACCGGGAAGCTCATGGACAAAGCACTGAAAAAGGCCGAGCGAAACGCATCGCCCCCGTTCCAACGCGCAGCAAATGGGGTGTTCAAATCCACCAACAATTTCCGTACGACTAAATCCGTCATCGCAACTCCCTTTCAGTTAAGCACGGTCGCGCAGTTCGCGCCGCAAAATCTTGCCCACATTACTCTTGGGCAATTCGTTCAAGAACTCAATCTGCCGTGGCACCTTGTAAGCGGTCAGGCTTTCGCGGCAATGATTCACTAGCATGTGTTCGGTCAACGCCGGGGAACGCTTGACCACAAACAATTTCACCGCTTCCCCTGTGGCCTCGCTGCGTTGGCCTACGGCGGCCACCTCCAGCACACCGGGGTGCGACATCACCACATCTTCAATTTCGTTCGGGTATACATTAAATCCCGACACCAAAATCATGTCCTTGAGCCGGTCGACGATTTTTATAAACCCTTCTTCGTCCATCACCGCTACGTCGCCGGTGCGCAAAAAGCCATCGGCCGTCATCACCGCGGCGGTCTCGCCAGGGCGCTGCCAATAGCCACGCATCACCTGCGGCCCGCGCACGCACAGCTCGCCGGCCTGTCCGATGGGCAGTTCGCGCCCGTCCGTATCGCGAATGGACACCTCGGTGGAGGGTAGCGGCAAGCCTATGCTACCGCTGTAATGCGTGAGGTCAAAGGGGTTGACCGTGACCGTGGGCGAGCATTCGGTCAGGCCGTAGCCTTCAATCAGCGGGATCTTGGTGAGGTCTTGCCAGCGCTGGGCCACGGCGCGCTGCACCGCTGCGCCACCGCCCACGGCCAGGCGCAAGGCGCTGAAGTCAACTTTGGCAAATGCCGGTTCATTGAGCAAGCTGTTAAACAAGGTGTTGACCGCTGGCAAGGACACAAATCGGTACTTGGCCAGCACCTTGACAAAAGCGGGAATGTCTCGCGGGTCCGCCACCAGCACGTTGGTGCCGCCGAAGCCGACAAAGCTCAGGCACGAGCCCAGGGCGAAGATGTGGTAAAGCGGAATGGCGGTGATGCTAATGAGCTCTTGCTCGCGATTGATAAAAGGCTCGCTCCAGACCTGCACCTGTTTGACGTTAGCCAGGACGTTCCGGTGCGTCAGCATGGCACCTTTGGACACGCCGGTGGTGCCACCGGTGTATTGCAAAAAGGCCAGTTCATCGGCATCTTGTCGGACCGCCTTAAAGCCGGCGCGCGCACCCATTTTCAGCATTGCACGAAAGCCGATGCTTCGCGCTAAGTCGTAGGCCGGCACCAGCTTCTTGACCCGGTGAATCACAAATTCGGCCACGGTGCGGGTAAGCGCAGGCATCATGTCGGCCAGACCAGTGCACACCACGTGCTGGACATGGGTTTTCGCAATCACTTGGCTCAGAGTATGGGCAAACACATCCACTATCACCATGGCCAGCGCACCCGAGTCCTTAAGCTGGTGCTCCAGTTCGCGTGGTGTGTACTGCGGGTTGACGTTGACCACCACATAGCCCGCGCGTAACAAGCCAAACAAGCAAACCGGGTATTGCAAGATGTTGGGCATCATCAGCGCGACGCGTGTTCCCAGCGGCAGTTTGAGCACCGATTGGAAATACGCCGCGACCTGGCGCGACAGTTGATCGAGTTGGGTGTAGCTGATCTGCACGCCGGTAGAACCGCTGACAAAGGCGACTCGATCGGCATATAGGTTGACCGAATCGTCCAAAAAGTCCGCAACCGTCCCCAAACCCAGGGTGTCAATCTGCGCAGGTACACCAGGCGGGTAACGTTTGATCCAGATGGGGTCCATGAGAGGGCTTGAGGCGCAGGAAAAGTCAATGCTTGATTCTAACAATACACCAGTGTACTGTTGAATCCATGCATTGGGCAGCCCTGGTGCGGCTACGTGTCCAGGCGGGTCGGTTTTCTGGGATTAAAGCTGCAAGGGCGCGCTGGGCGCAGACACCACCGCCGCACCCCGTGGCGCGCTAGCGATCTCGATACCGTGTGCTCTGAGCGTTTGCAAAACGGCCAGATTGACATCCGAGCGCAGGTTGCCCTGTCCGTTCTGCAGGTCATTGATCCAGTACACCAGCGTGAACTCCAGCCCATCAGCCGCAAGTTGGGATAACTGGGCGCTGGGCGCCGGTTGGGCCAGCACCCGGGCCTGGGACGCGGCAGCTTGTTGGAGCAGGTCCATGACCACCAGCGGATCACTAGCAGTCGCCACCACGACTTTGGTGCTTTGCGCCACCACGGGGTCAGCCAAGGACAGGTTTTCCACCCGGTTGCTGATGAGTATTTCGTTGGGAACAATGGATTCCCGCCCAGTAGGGGCACGCACCACGGTGTAGCGGGCATTGATTTCGGTGATCGTGCCTTCAAAATCCTCCACCCGCACGTGATCGCCAATGCGCAGGCTGCGCTCAGCCAAGATGACAAAGCCGCTGACGTAGTTAGCCGCCAGTTTTTGCATGCCAAAGCCGATGCCTACGCCCAAAGCGCCACCCAAAAACGAAAGCGCCGTCAGGTCAATCCCCACCGCAGACAGGGCAAACACCAAGCCCAAAAACAGCAACAGCACGCGAATAGCGTTGCTAATGGCCTTGCGCACCGACAACTCCGCCCCCGTGGCGGTGCGCAGCAGGCGCGCTTCGATAGCGGCAGACACCCACAGCATCAATATCAGCGCCACGCCAGCGGTCACCAGACCTTCGAGAATATTGCGCGCAGTCAAATGGGAGCTGCCCACCTTCCAGCCGATTTGGTCCAGCTCGTTAAGAATGACGGGCAGCAAGCCGCTGACCCACAAGACCATGGCCAACCACGCCAGCCAGGAAATCGTTTGCTCCAACGCGCGAACCCAGCGGGCCTGAGAAAAAGCCACCTGCAAGACCTTGACGCCGGTGCGAATGGCCACCAGCGCCACCAAAACCGGAACCGCCACCTTGAAAACCGCCACGTTCATAGAGTGACTCAAGCCGGTACGCGCCGCAAAGCCCAGGCACAACAGGGCTAAGGGGAACAACACGCCATCCATGTCCTTGCGTCCAAACCAGATGGAGCGCTCATCGCGACCAAAGGCCTGGCGCAACAGGCGCACCAGGCCCCACGCAATGGCTACGCACAAGGCCAGCGTGAGTAACTCCACCAAAACCGTAGGCTGCGTGAACGCGCCCAACCAGCCCTCCAAGTCATGCATGGGCGCAGGGGTGTTCATGCTTTTGGAGGCCTAAAAAGCCGGCGCGAGGTGTCAGACATTGGCCAGCACACGCACATGGGCCTCGACGCTGCGCGCCAAGGCGTCGAGGTGGTAGCCGCCTTCCAGGCAAGACACGATGCGGCCCTGGGCATACTGCTGCGCCACCGTCTTGATTTGCTGCGTCATCCAGGCGTAATCACTCTCCACCAAGCCCATTTGGCCCAAATCGTCTTCGCGGTGCGCATCAAAACCGGCGCTGATAAACACCATTTGCGGTGCAAAGGCGTGCAGCCGCGGTATCCAAAAGGTTTGCACCAGCTCACGCACCGCGTCGCCCTTGGAATAGGCTGGCAAAGGCATGTTGACCAAATTGCTGGCCGTGGACGTCTCGCCGCTAAAGGGGTACAGGCCTTTTTGGAAAAAACTGAGCATCAAAATGCGCGCATCACCCGAGACAATGTCTTCGGTTCCGTTGCCGTGGTGGACATCGAAATCGATGATGGCCACCCGCTCCAAGCCATGGCGCTCCAGCGCGTAGCGGGCAGCGATGGCGACATTGTTGAAAAAGCAAAATCCCATGGCCTGGTCGCGGCAGGCATGGTGGCCTGGTGGACGCACTGCGCAAAAGGCGTTTTCCAGCTCCCCTGCAATCACCGCGTCGGTGGCCGCCAACGCCGCACCGGCGGCGCATAGGGCGGCATCCCAGGTGTGGATGTTCAGGTTGGTGTCAGGATCAATCTGCGCGTGCGCGGGCCCACCGGCTGCGATTTCTTCACGCAGACCGTCGGTCAGGCCGCGCAGGGCTGCCACATGCATGCGCCCGTGGGCGAGTTCGAGGTCGGCAATCGGTGCAGGCGGGGCTTGGTGTTGCTCCAGCGCGTCCAGCACGCCGGTAGCCAGGAGCCAATCGTTGATGGAGTCGAGCCGCTCGGGGCATTCGGGGTGACCCGAGCCCATTTCATGTTTGCGGCATGCGGGATGGGAGAAGTAACCGGTTTTATGCATAAACAAGGCGCTTGAACGCACGGTGCGCTGGCTTCTGGCATTTGGGGGGAAGGCCCTTGCCAATGCCACCAGCGGCAGGCTTTAGATGCAATTTAGCTTAACACG
>CAMDKE010000014.1 GCA_945901215.1 Comamonas sp. lk | reverse complement strand
ACTTCTGCTAGCCACAGCACCAGGTCCGGGGCGTAGGCTGCGTAGTCGCTGCGCTCGCAGCGTTTCTTTAGCCGCTCGGCTAACGCGGGGTTGGTGGCCAGCGCAAATTGCTCACGGGCCAGCCACTCTAATTGCTCGTGTAAAAAGTTACCGCCTTTAGCGCCCCGCGCCAGGGTGTGCCGCGGCCCCAGCGCTGCGGTTTCGGTCGGCGCCGGTGTGTCCGGTTCGGGTGCGTTGCTGCTCCACGCCGCTTCGTCGTCGGCCGGGCGGGCGCTGCGCAGAGGCGAGAGCTCAGAGCCCTGCGTGCCCAGGTCTTTGGTCAGGCGCGAGAAGCTGCCAATGCTCCAATCGCGCTCAAATGGCGCTTGGTAGTCTGGCATCGCGCGTAAGCTGGTAGTGGCCTCCATGCGCGCCAATGGTGTGCAGCTCAGGTCCTCGGGCGCCAGGCCTGCTTCGAGCACCATTCCCGCGCAGGGTGCTGCAAAAGCCTGCAGCACCTGCAGCCACTGCGCGGCCTCGAGCGCCTGGGCGCTGCCCAACACGTAACCGCTTGCGCTTTTGTGTGACATGCACTGCGTGCTCTGGCCCACGGTGAGGGCAGAAAACCCGACCCATACACTGTGCTGCGCCCGTGTCAGCGCCACATACAGCAAGCGCACGTCCTCGCGCAGGCGCTCGTGCTGGGCTTGCGCCAACTGGTCTTGGCTGTAGTTAAGCAAGACCGTGCGCTGCCCTTGGGCATCGGCGCCATGCACAAACAGTGTGCGTGCAGCGTCTTTCTCGCGAAAGCTGCTGGCGTAGGGCAGGCAGACGACCGGGTACTCCATGCCCTTGCTTTTGTGAATGGTCACGACCTTGACCAGGTCTGCATCGCTCTCCAGCCGCACGACCTGTTCGTCGGCCTGGGCGTGCTCTTGCTGGGTTTGCTGCACCAGCCAACGGATCAGCGAGCGCTCGCCATCGACCTGGGCGCTGGCGGCTTGCAAGAGTTCGGCAAGGTGCAAAAAATTGGTCAGGGTGCGCTCGCCCTGGGGCTGGCTCAGCCACTGCGCGGCCAGGCCTAACTGGTGCAAGGACTGGCGCAGCATGGCCAGCACGCCCTGGGTTTGCCAGACAGTGCGCAGCTGGCGCAGCTGCTCGGCGCGTGCGTCAAAGGCTTCTTCGTCGCGTGCCAGTTCGGCCAGGGTTTCCAAGCTCAGGCCTAGTGTGGCGCTGGCCCATGCGGCGCGCGCCAGTCGCACGTCTTGCGGTGCATCCACCGCGCGCAGCCAGAGCACCAGGTCACGCGCCTCGGCGCTGTCAAATACCGAGTCGCGGTCCGATAGGTAGACCGAGGCCACGGCCCGGCGCTCCAGCGCCTGGCGCACGGCGGTGGCTTCGGTGCCCGTGCGTACCAAAACAGCGATGTCTGCGGGTTGCAGGCGGTTGAATTGCGCCGGTTCGGTTGGGCTAGCCGGCGTGTAAAAACCAGCCTGGGGGTCGTTGAGCCATTGCACGATGCGTTCGGCACACAACTGGGCCAAATGCGCGCGCATGCCGTCTGCGTTACGGGGCTGCAGGTCGTGCACCAGGGTCATGGCGGCTAGCCCACCGCCTGTATCGCGAAACTGCGCCGCCCGACCGTTGGCGTGCACCAGCACGAAGGGCAGGGGGTTGTCCTGCGCCGTGCGGTAAGCAAAGGCAGCTTGTGCGCAGAATCGCTCGGCATGCGAAAACCAGTGATTCACTGCATCCACCAAGGCTGCAGTGGAGCGAAAGTTGGTTTGTAGCGCGTAGTGGCGCCCCGCGCTGGCGCGCCGCGCCTGCATATAGCTTTGGATGTCGGCCCCACGAAACGCGTAAATCGACTGCTTTGGGTCGCCGATGAGCAGCAGGGCGCTGCCGCGGTCGTTGCGCTCGACTTGGTAGATACGGTCAAAAATTTGGTATTGCAGCGGCGAGGTGTCTTGGAACTCGTCTACCAGCGCCACCGGATACTGCTGACGAATACGTTCGCGCAGGCGCTCGCCGTTTTCACCCTGCAAGGCGGCGTGCAGGCGTTCAAGCATGTCCGAAAAACCAAAGCTGCTGGTCTGGCGCTTGAGTGTCTGCAGGCGCCTGCGGGTGTGGTTGGCCGCGTGCATAAGTAGCGCCACCTGGATCCCGGGCAGCGCCTCAAGAGATTGCTTCAAAGCGGAAAACTGGGAAAACTCGGTGGGGATTTGCAGCGCGGGAGCGCCTGCTTTGCGCGCTTGCAGCAAGCCCGCGGGGCTCAGGCGTTCCCAGCCGGCGTCGCTGATCGTGGGCAGCTCTTGCGGATCGCTGCCATCGGCCCATCCCTGCAGCGCCTTTAGCCAGGCCGTGAAGTGGCGGGATTGCAGTTTGCGACCGTCCCATGCCTTGCCCGGGGCTGCGGTTTGGGCGTCCAGCCAGTGTTGCATGGACTGCGCGCGCTGGTCCCAGCCGTGCTTGAGCAAGGTGATCTCTTGGGCGCGTTGGTCGGTGGCCTGCGAGAGCGCCTGGGCCAGTGTTTGATCGCCGGGGTTGGCCGGCACATCCTGGTCCTTCAAAGCGCGCATGTCGGCCAAGAGCGCCTCCACACCGCTCCAAACCGCCAGCACTTGGCGCAAAGGCTCGTCGGCCAGCGGGTATACGGCTTGGCGCCAGTAGTCGTGCACCGCTTCAGTTAGCAGGGCTTCTTCATTAGCCACCAGTGTTTCGTCAAACAGGCTGCCGCTGTCAAAGGCATGTTGTTTGAGCATGCGCTGGCACCAGGCGTCGATGGTGTGCACGGCTGCGTCGTCCATGGTGTCGGCTGCCATGGCCAAGGCCCAGGCCGCCCGCTGGCGCGGCTGGCCTGCCGGGTAGGCTTTAGCCAGCAGGTCCAGATAGGGGTCTGGTGCGTGGCCTGTGGCGCCGGGTGCTGCGCGAAAGTACGCCGCCGCCTCATGCAGGCGTTTGCGGATGCGCTCAGACAGCTCCCTCGTTGCAGCCCGTGTAAAGGTCATCACCAGAATCTCGGGCGGGCGCAAGGGGCGCTCGAAGCCGTGTTGCGCGCCGCCGTGGCCCAACACCAAGCGCAGGTAGAGCGCGGCAATCGTCCAGGTCTTGCCAGTACCGGCACTGGCTTCAATTAAGCGGCTGCCCCACAGGTCGAAGGTTTCGGGTCGCAAAACGTGCGTGCCGTCGGGCGACTCGGCGGGGTTGGCCAAGGGCTTGGTTGTAGGCAAACCGGTCATGCAGGCACCTCGGTTGACTCGGTCTGCGTCGGGTCCAAAAGCTCGACGAGTACATGCTGGCTTCGCCATGCCAGCAAGGGCTGGTAGACCTGCTGGGCGAGGTGTTCAAAGCGGCCATCGTGCACCAGCGCCTCGAAGTCGGGGTACACGCGCGCCAGACAAGGTTCTTGCACTTCACCGATTTGGTGGTGGCCGCCCTGGTATCGGGCGCGTGCGTCCCGGTGTTTTGCGACTGTGTCTTTGCCCTTGAGCCAGGCCAGCGCGGTTTTGGGTGGCAGCGCAAGGGGTGCGTTCATGCCGTCTAGCCAGAGTTGCAACAGCATGCGCAGGGTGGACTGGGCCAGCTCTGGATCGGCCATGGCGCTGATGCGCAACACGGCGTCGCGCCCCACCACCACGCCCGCCAAGCAATGGCCGGCTGATGCCGCCGCCAGGCTGTGAATCCAACACCTCATAAGCTTGTCGGCCCGCGCAAGCGGCGTTTTGCCCTGTTCGCAAACCGTGCCGGAATCGAGCTCCAGCCACGTGGCCGGCGTGTCGGTGCCGCCGTCGTGACGCAAGTGGTCTATCCAGTCCTCCAATAGAACAGGGCCTTCCTGAAGCCGAAAAGACTGGCGCGGCGCGGCCAGCGGGTATTCAGACAGTGCGCCGTACCAGGCGCCCAGCATGCGCCCGAGCGCCTCGCGCAGTGCGGCTTGCTCTAAGTCCCCCAGCCCTTGCAGGGATAGCGCTCCGGATCTACGCAAACGCGCCAGGGACGCGTCCAACTGGGATTGGCCACTTTGCAGGCTGCTGCTTGTAGAGGCAGATGCGAGCAAGCCATCAAGAAGGCGGTACCGCTCCAGGCCCACCAAGCCGAAGCATTCGTCGTCCGAGGCCGTGTCCTCTTCTGGGCTGAAGCGCAGCAGCAGGCGTTGGCGAAAAAAGGCTTTCACTGGGTTGCGTAGGAACTGGGTGAGTTGGTCCAGCGTGAGCGGCACATGCGGGTCTGGCGTCCAGGGGGTACCGGGCGCGCTGGGCTGCGGCTTGGGTGGATCCTGGTGCAGCGCGCGCCATTCGCGGGCGTAGGTAAACAAGGGGCTTGCGAATTCAAAGTAGCGGCGGCTGAACGCTTGCAAGGGGTGCTCTGTGCTTCGCTCATGCACGGCCGCCGGGCCCCAGGCGGCGCTGAGGTAGTCACGCAGTTGCGACACCAAAACAGAGGGCGCCTGCGCGCTGTTGTCACGCACGCTGTGGCCGCACCAGCTTACATACAGCACCCGCCGCGCTGACAGCAATGATTCGAGCATGAGCTGGCGGTCGTCGTTTTTGCGCGAGCGGTCGCCAGGCCGAACCAGGCCGGTCTGGCCCATCAGGTCGAAGTCATTTCGCATATCGTGGCGGGGGTAGTCGCCGTCATTCATGCCCAGCAAACACACCACCTCAAACGGAATAGCGCGCATGGGCATGAGCGTACAAAACGTGACGCCACCGGCCCGAAAGCGCTGGCTCATTTTTGGCGTTTCCACCGCCTGCAGCCAAGCCGCGCGCGCCACAACCAAAGGAACTTCTTGGTCAAAGGCCGCGTGTTCGCAGGCCAGCAGCCAGTCGCGCAGACCGTCTTCCAGAGCGCGCAAGGCCAGGCGATCGGTGTCGGACTGCGCTTGCACCATCGATTGCAACAGGGACTCGCAGCGCTGCATCCACTGGGCGGGCGTGCCGTCGCAGCGCGCCTGACCCCACCATTGGTCCAGTGCTCGGAGCATCTGGGCTAGCGAGCCTGCCAGTTCGGCGTCCAGCCCACCGATTTCGGCATAGGGCTCTATTGCACCCAGGCTGGGCAGGGCGTCGTCAACGGCTACGGCACCGCTGGCAAAGCCCAGTAGCATGCGGTGCAGTCCAAACCAGGCGCTGTTTTGGTCGCCGCAGGCCGCCAGGCCCAGGTCGGCGCGGTGCCCCTCGTGCAGGCCCCAGCGAATGCCCGCGCCGGTCATCCATTGCGTCAGGCGTGGCACATCATCTTGCACTATGCCAAACCGCGCGGCAATCGCCGGTACCTCGAGCAAATCAACCAGCTCGCTCATGCGGCAGCGTTGCTGGGGCAGTTGCAGCAGCCAGGCGAGCGCACCGATCAGCGGGCTGCTGGCCCGGGCACCCAGGTCAGCAATGTCAAATGGGATAAAGCGCGGGTCCTGGCGCTTGTATTGGCCAAACACGGCCCGAATGGCCGGGGCCAGGGCTTCAATATCCGGCACCATGACGATCACGTCACGCGGGTTCAGCGCTGCATCGCCGGGGGTGGCTAGCAGGTGGAGTAACTGGTCGTGCAGGATTTCGAGCTCTCGCACCGGGCCGTGGGCGCTGTGAAAGACGATAGAGCGGTCTTGGCTGCGCAGGGGCACCGCCAGTCCCTCGTGCAGGGGGACCAGGTCGCGGATGCGCTTTTGTACCCGCAGCAGCAGCGAATCGTCGGCTTGCTCTTCTTGGTCGTCGAACAGGTCGAGCCGCGTCTCTTGAAACTGCTGGCGGCTTTGTTCCACATCGTCAAACACATCGAGCAGGCGTATGAAGTCGCGGCTTTGACGCCCCCAGGCCGCCAGCAGTGGGTGCGCGTGGGCGTGCATGTCTTCCAGTGCGCGCGTGTCCGGTGCCAGCGTTGGCTGCCCGGCCACGGTGCGCGGGGCTTGGCGCCGTCGGCCGGCGCGCAGCAGTTCTCGCCCATCCATGATGTCGCCCCAGTAATAGCGGCATGGGTTGGGTATGGCCAGCATCACTTGGCTGTGGGGTGCCAGGCCTGCGAGCAGCTCCATGGTGCTCCAGGGCACTTGGCTCATGCCAAAAACGGTGACACGCCGCGCCACCGGCTGCGTCAGCGCCTGCCCCGACGCCAAAACGTCCAGCACACGTTGGTGCAGGCGCGGGCGAATGTGTTGTTGCGCGCGCTCGCCCAGGGTTTGCAGGATGGCGCGCCACAGGTGCGCCTGCCAGCGCTGGTCGGCTGCCAACTCGTGGTTCTTTCCATTGGCTAGGACGATATGGTCTTGGCCAGCTGCCCAGGCCTGGAGCCAGTCGGCCCGGTAGTTTTGGTACTGGTCAAACAGATCGGCCAATTGGGATGCAAGTTGGAACATGCGTTGCGGCTCATTGGCGGCCAGAAACCCGGCCACGGGCGCAAATACCGCTTCGCCCAACAGGGTGGGAAGCAGTTGCATGAGCCGCCAGGTCATGGGCACTTTGTCCAATGGCGATTCGCTGGGCACGGCTTGCGACCCCAAAACCTGGCGGTAGGTGCGCCACATAAAGCGCGATGGCAGCTCCACCCGCGCCGCAGCGCACACGCCACCGGCGCGGGCCAGCTCCATCTTGACCCATTCGGCCATGCCAATGCTTTGCACCAAAATGACTTCTTCTTCCAGCGGGTGCAAGGGCTTTTTGTGCATCCACGCAAAAACCACGCGCGCCAGGTCCTCTGCGCGGTTGCTGTGAAACGCGATAAGACCGGCCTGCAGGGGTTGGGAAGCGTTGGTGCGCATGAAAAATTGGGCGGTTGCAAGAGCGTTGGCGTGTCAGGGTAACTGTATGCCAGATGCCTGCGGCCGCCCAATGGCAAAGAGAAAAAGAAACGCCCTGGCCTTCGGCAGACCCTGCAGAAGCGGCAGCGGTGTGCCGGTTAAACTGGTTCCCACACAACCGCCCGGCGCCCCAGGCATGGGCGCCATGGCCTAATGGCCGGTCACTTTTTTTCTGTGGACTTGAAACCTATGTCATCCCTTGCTGATGCAGCTCCCCACAGCCCGGTTGCCCTGGAAGCTGCGCCGGTGGTGCGCGATCTTTCTGATGGCGTGGCAAAGGATTCGGCCTATGGGGCGTTAGGCCAGCAAATGCAAAGTTTTATGGCACTGGCAGACATGCAGCAAAGCAAACGCAGCAAATATTATTTGCAAGACATTTTTGAGCTGCTGGGCCAGTTGAAGCAGGAAAACGAGCGCGAGTCGCAGTTGCGCGCGGCATTGCAGGAGTCGGAATCGAAAGTTGCTGCCATCAAGCAGCAACTGGTCGCCATTGCCAGTGAGTCCGCTGCAGCCGAAAAAGAGACGCTGGCCATTGCCGAAGCACGCACCCATCTGGCCGCCTTGCTGCACGAAAAAATTGTGAAAGAGTTCCAGTAAAACAGCTGCGTGTGCGCTATCTGCTGGCATCTCACCGCTTAACTCAGTCCCTACCCAGTTCCCCCATGTACCTACCTGCATACCTTTGGGTATCCGTGCTTCACACATTGGTTTTGTTGGTCGCTTTGGCGCTCAATGTGGAAACGCCCTACGGGCTTGGGTGGCTGCAGGACCTGCCATGGGCGTATTTTTTAACGGAATGTGGGGGTATTTTGGCGATGCAACCGGTAGCTGCCGGTGCGCTTTGGGCGCTTTGGCTTGTATGCGCCGCGTTACATCTGGTTTTGTCGATCGGTTTTGCGGTATCGGGTGGCACGGACCGGCGCCAAAGAGGCGTCGTCGCCGCATCGTCCGCACACAATCAGGCGCACATTGACGCCATGTTTAACCGCCTCTCCGAGGAAATGACTGGTCTACAAAGTTTTGGCGCTGTGCAATCAAGCCCGGGTGCGGTGCTTGTACAGTCGCCGCCGCCGGAGTCGCCGGTAAAGCCTGGGCAGACGCCGGAGGCCGAGCTGCAAGAGTCCCTGCAAAATATCGATCCCGATTTGGGTTCTATCTATGACAAGCTGGTTCTATCACTTCGGACCACGCAAGCCAAGTGAAAGTGAGATCAGCGCGGCTCGCCTGTTTTCTAGGCCGTGTATTCAAAGTAGCGCTGAAAGCTAAACGCCAGCGTTGCCATCAAAACACTGGTTCCCAAGAACAGCGCTGTCCCCAAGCCCAGCACCGTGAAGCCGTTGGTTTGGCCGCTGCGGTGTTCGGCATCCACGCCGGGGTTAAAGCCCTGGTTCCAGGTGGCTGCATCCATCAGGCCGTAGCGGATGGCGGCCAAGGCGCAGCCTGCGATTGCAAAGCCCAACCAAGGAATCAATAGCCAGCTGATCTGATCGTCTAGCCCCAGTGCGCGCGCACGGTACACGCCGTAAAGACCTAGCAAGGTAGGCAAAGGCGCAATCCAGGCCCCGGAGTCATACCGCCCAACAAGATAGACGCGCTGCAATCCCAGAGGGCCCGTAATCAAGGTTGCCCAGACGGCGATGGTTTTGTTTTTCATGGACCCGATTGTGGTGCAGGCAGGTTGGCACCGGCGCCCAGTGGGCATTCCATCAGAACCACATCGAGCCAGCGGTCAAACTTCCAGCCGCAATCGGCCAGCACTCCCACGGGGTGAAACCCGCAAGCCGAATGCACCTTGATCGACCCCTGGTTTGCCGAGTCGCCAATAACGGCAATGAGCTTGCGAAGCCCAGCGCGCTGCGCGCTTGCGAGCAGTTCGCTCAGCAGCAATGCGCCCCAGCCCTTGCCCATGGCGCTGGCGGCGAGGTAAATCGAGTCTTCGGCGCTGAAGCGGTACGCCGGGCGGGGCTTGAACCAGTTGCAATAGGCAAATCCGACCACGGCACCCTGTGACTCCATCACCAAATAGGGTAGGCCTTTGGATAAAACGTCGATTCGACGTGTTTGCATCTCGGGGGCCGATGGGGGCTCGATCTCAAAAGTGCCCGTCCCGTGCAAAACGTGGTGCTGGTAAATCGCAGTAATAGCAGCGATATCTTGGTCCTGGCTGGGGCGAATAGTGGGCATGCGGTGATAATTAGTTATAATCGAGGGCTATTCTGAGTGGCTCTGGCCGGGTGGCCAGTTGCGTGTCTCAACTCTGAATTTTATGGTTGAACTCTCGTTCAATCACCCAAAGGATTAATCATGGTCGTCATTCGACTCGCTCGTGGTGGTGCTAAGGCCCGCCCGTTTTTCAGTATTGTGGTGGCAGACAAGCGCACCCGGCGTGATGGTCGATTCATCGAGCGCATTGGTTTTTACAACCCAATCGCCACGGCAAGTGAGGAGCGTATCCGTATTGCCCAGGATCGCCTGACGTATTGGAGAGGCGTTGGCGCCCAAGCGTCTCCCACCGTGGAACGTCTGGTTGCGCAGGCCGCTGCGGCTGTACCGGCTGCAGCCTGAGAGCACTCAAAGGGTCAGGTCTGTGCAATGCATGCCTGACCTTTTTGTTTTTCGGGCGCAGGCATGATCGCAGGGATAGAACCCGCGCAACTTCCGGCTGACGCCATCGAAGTAGGCCGTATTGCAGATGCATGGGGCGTCAAAGGCTGGTTCAAAGTCCTTGCTTTTAGCGCGCAACCCGAGGCGCTTTTCTCCTCCAAGAAGTGGTTTTTGTTACCCACCGAGCAAGGTCTTAAGACTTTCGATGGCGTGGCGCTGCTGGCAATAAAAGAAGCCAAAGAACATTCGGATACGGTGGTTGCCAGTGCCCATGATGTGCTGGACCGTGACGCCGCGCAAGCTTTGCGTGGGAGCCGCGTATTCGTATCGCGCGCTAGCTTTCCGACCGTTGCGCTGGACGAGTATTACTGGGTCGACTTGATAGGGCTCGATGTGGTCAATCGCCAGGATGAACCGATGGGGGCGGTCAAAGAGCTTTTGTCTACGGGTGCTCAAACCGTACTGGTGATGGAATACATTCTGGACGGCAAAGTTCAGGAGCGGATGATTCCATTCGTTTCGGTCTTCATCGATGAAGTGGACCTGCCACTGCGGCGCATTCGCGTTGACTGGCAACTCGATTACTGAGCGCGAATGCCATGCGATTTGATGTCGTAACGCTGTTTCCTGAGCTGTTTCCACCATTTTTGACTACGGGTATTACGCGACGGGCGTTCGAGTCGGGCCTGGTGGAGGTGCAATTGCACAACCCGCGGGATCACGCCTTGGGAAACTACCGCCGCGTAGATGACCGCCCGTTTGGCGGCGGTCCGGGCATGGTCATGATGGCGCAGCCCCTGCGAATGACCTTGCAAGCGATCAAAGAGCAACGTGGTTCGTGTCCCAAAGTGGTTCTTTTCTCTCCCGCAGGCAAACGCCTAGACCACCTGCAGGTTCAACGCTGGGCCCAGAGCGAGGGGGCCGTACTGGTTTGCGGAAGGTACGAAGGGGTGGACCAACGATTTGTGGACGCCTATGTTGACGAGCAAATCAGCCTGGGTGATTACGTGCTGTCTGGCGGAGAATTGCCCGCCATGGTTCTGTTGGACGCTGTGGCGCGCCTACAGCCAGACGTATTGGGTGATCAGAACAGCCACCACTTTGATAGCTTTAACCCAGCGCTCGACGGGCTGTTGGATTGCCCGCACTACACCCGCCCCGAGCAATGGCAGGACGCCACGGTGCCAGACATCTTGATGTCGGGCCACCATGTGCATATAGGGCGCTGGCGGCGTGACCAGTGTCTGCGATTGACCGCGCAGCATCGCCCTGATTTGATTGTGGCCGCTCGATTAGCCCAACGGTTGAGTCCGCAAGATGAGGCCATATTGGCAGAAATAGCGAGTTAGCTTGTTATAATGTTGGGCTAACCGATCCTCTGCCTGGCCAAAGCGGCGACGCAATAGTGCTGAGACGAAGTGGTACCAAACCAGGTACCGGCGCATGCAAGATCACGAAAGTAGTTATGAACCTCATCCAAATTCTGGAACAAGAAGAAATCGCGCGACTGGGAAAGACCATCCCTGATTTTTCTCCCGGCGACACTGTGATTGTCAGCGTCAACGTAGTTGAAGGTACTCGCAAGCGCGTCCAAGCCTATGAAGGCGTGGTAATCGCCAAGCGCAACCGGGGTCTCAACAGCGGATTTATCGTTCGCAAAATATCCAGCGGCGAAGGCGTAGAGCGTACGTTCCAAACCTACAGCCCATTGATCGCCGGTATCGAAGTCAAGCGCCGCGGTGATGTGCGCCGCGCCAAGCTGTACTACCTGCGTGACCGCAGTGGCAAGTCGGCAAGGATCAAAGAGAAATTACCGGCAAAAAAGACGGCGGCATAAGTTTAGATTGCCCTTGCGAAGACCGCCCAGGATGAGCCTGCGGCGGTCTTTTTGTTGGTGCTTTGCCATTTTCTAATGTTCACCCCATGGGTTTGCCGCTGAATTTTGATCCGCGTACGGTGCCGTATCACATGACAGACCGCCATTTGCCAGCGGTATCCCCAGATCGTTTCGGATCACAAGCGCTGATTCGACGCTTTGCTGAGCCGCCAAACTGGCATCCTGAGTTTCAGATCGAGCCTCGGTTTTCGGACCGCAGTCTTACGCCGGCATCGGTGCTAATAGGTTTGGTAATGCACCAGCGCCCGACGGTCTTGTTGACCCAGCGTACCCAGCACCTTACAAGCCATTCTGGGCAAATCGCCTTTCCTGGCGGTAAAGCCGACCCGGACGACGGCGATCCGGTCGTGACGGCGCTGCGGGAGGCACAAGAGGAGGTGGGCCTCGACCCCCGATGTGCTCAAGTCATTGGCAGTTTGCCCCAATACACCACCGGAAGCGGGTTTGTAGTGACACCTGTGGTGGCGCTGTTGAATCCCGGCTTGTCATTGCTTGCCAATGCCTATGAAGTAGACGATATTTTTGAAGTTCCTTTGGACTTTGTGATGAATCCGTTGCACCACCGGCGCCATACGATGAGCACGGCGGACGGACCGCGTCAGTGGCTATCCATGCCCTACCAAGACGGCACACAAGAGCGCTTTATTTGGGGCGCCACTGCGGGCATGTTGCGCAATTTCTACCAATTTCTGGCGATGGACTAGCCGACTGCGGTCGTCTTTGCATTGCTCACCGGCCCAGGGCTGGCCGCTATGATGCTCTTCCATGAGCTTTCTCTCCCTCCTTTTTGCCCTGCTGATTGAGCAGGCGCGTCCTCTGAACCCTAACAACTGGGTGCATGGCGGGACCAGGGGGTGGGTGACGTGGGTGCAACGCCACCTCGATACAGGAGAATCCAGACATGCTTGGTTTGCCTGGGTGGTTGTGGTGCTTTTGCCAGCCATTGTCAGTGCAGCCGTGCATTGGGCTTTACTGTTGTGGGTGGGGTGGATTGGCGCTGTCTTATGGAATATTGCGGTGCTCTACGCCACCCTTGGATTTCGGCAATTCAGCCATAACTTCACCGACATCCGGGAGGCGCTGGATGCGGCAGATGAAGAAACAGCGCGCAAGCTGTTGGCCCAATGGATGCGCATAGACGCCAGCGATTTGCCGCGCAGCGAGATCGTGCGACAAGTCATCTCGCATTCCGTTATCAGCGCACACCGCTATGTTTTCGGGGTTTTTGCCTGGTATTCGCTGCTTTCTGGCCTGGGTTTTGGACCCGCAGGCGCTGTGCTTTATCGCCTGGCGGAATACGGTGACGTTCGGGTGAAGCGCTCTATCGGTTCGACCCGCACACTTTTTAGCGCCGCGCTGCGCCGCTGCGTGGTTCAGGCTTGGGCGCTTATCGATTGGTTGCCCGCGCGTCTTACCGCCTTGGTGTTTGCGTTTGTGGGCGGTTTTGAAGAGGCCATTGACCGCTGGCGAACGTTTGAAGCAGGGCACCCTGGTGATAATGACGGGATACTTTTGGCAGCTACGGGCGGTGCCGTAAACGTTCAGTTAATGGCACATGACCCGGCCGACCCCGCATCTATGGCCCAGCCCGCGCACTTGCGTGCCGTGGTGGGCCTGGTCTGGCGAACCGTGGTGATGTGGATGGTGATCTTGGCTTTGCTGTCCTTAGCCCGCTTGCTGGGCTAGAGGCCACTCAGTAACGGGTCTGGGACAGTTCGGCAAACAGGTCGCTGTAAATTCGGTGGCGTGTAGGGTTGATGTCTACACTGGGTGTCTTTCCCTGTAACGCGCTGAGAACACCGCAACCCGGTTCGTGGAGGTGGCTGCAGTTGTAAAACTTGCAGTCTCCCGCTTGTGCCGCAATGTCGGGCATGAGCTGGGCCAGTTGCACGGGCGCGATATGGTGCAGCCCAAATTCTTGAAATCCTGGCGAGTCAATCAGCGCGGTCGTCTTGGCCGCGTCCATCCAGTAAAGGGTGGTGCTGGTCGTTGTGTGCTTTCCTGAATTGAGGGCAGTGGAAATCTCTTGGGTCAAAACCTGCGCTTGGGGTACCCAGCGGTTTATGAGTGTGCTTTTCCCCGCTCCTGACGGTCCCAAAATAAGGTTCGTCTTCCCTTGCAGCGCGCTTGCCAGTGCCTCGTTGTCATTGGGTGGCGCATCCCCCTCACGGGGTTTGAATGCGGTTGCAAGCACCAAGTAGCCCATGGCGCGGTAAGGTGCCAGACGCTGCCAAGCGCGGTCAAATAATGGTGTCAGATCGCGTTTGTTGAGCACGATGATGGGTCGAATTTTTTCAGCCTCAGCAGCAATGAGGGCGCGTGCCAGTTGGTTTTCTGAGAATTCCGGCTCGGCACCCAGCAGGATGATGACTTGGTCAAGGTTGGCGGCAAACGATTTGATACGGATTTCGTCCTGGCGGTAAAGCAGGTTCTTGCGCGGCAGCAGTTTCTCTATCGTGCCCTCATCTTGGGTAATTTGCCAAAGCACGCGGTCACCCACCACGGTTTGACTTTTCTTGCCGCGCGGGTGGCAAATGACTTTGCGGCCATCGGGCGTTTCTACCCACACGTGGCGGCCGTGGCCGGCAATGACTAACCCTGGTTGCAGGCTCTTGTTCTCAGCCAATGGTTGGCCCTGACGCACCGCCACCGTCCATTAACGCATCCACTTTTGCTGCGCATTCGAAATCACTGGGCGAAAGGCCTTTCACGTCATGTGTGCGCCAACGTACGCTACAAGTTTTGTAACCCACCTGCAGATCCGGGTGGTGGTCGCTTTGCTCTGCCAAAAATGCCACTGCGTTGACAAAGGCAATGGTTTGCAGGTAGCCCTTGAAGGTGTAAGTTTTCTCGATGGCCAAGTCTACACCGTCGCCTGACAGGCGCCAGCCCTGCACTTGCGCGAGCCTGGCCACAATCTGAGGCCCAGTGAGGGCGCTGCGCAACGGGCGCATCGGTGTGCCTGGCGCTACCATCACGCTTTTCTCAAGGTGCCAGCCATGCGATGGAGTCGCTGCAGGGCTGGCGGGTGGGAGTAATAGAAACGCACGTACCAGGGGTCTGGGGTGAGAGTGGACGCGTTGTCCTCATAGAGTTTGAGCAAGGCCGAGGCCAGGTGCACGCCGCTGGATTTTTGCACCGCGTACGCGTCGGCCTCAAACTCATGGCGGCGGGAAGTCCAGGCCATGACGGGGCCGATGAAAGTGGAAAACGCCGGCACGGCCAGCATGAACAAGAGCAAGGCCAGTGCGTCATTGGCGCCCAGCGCGTTGGGCAAAACGCCTAACCCAGCGAAAAACCAGATCTGGGTGCTCAACCAACCTAACAGCGCAAAGCCCGCCAGGCTAAGGGCAAAGAGCGAGACCACGCGCTTGAGGATGTGTCGGTGAGCGAAGTGCCCTAATTCGTGTGCCAATACCGCGTCCACTTCGTCAGCGCTGAGGCGGTCCAACAAAGTGTCATAAAAAACCACGCGCTTGGCCGCACCAAATCCGGTGAAATAGGCGTTGGCATGGGCGCTGCGTTTGCTACCGTCCATCACGTAGAACCCCTGGGCTCGAAAGCCACAGCGCTGCATCAAGGCCTGCACACGCGCCGTCAATTGCGCGTCATCCAAGGCTTGGAACTTGTTGAACCACGGCGCAATCCAGGTCGGGTAGATCAGCATGGCCAGCACGTTAAAGCACATCCAGACACCCCAGGTCCAAATCCACCAAGAGGGCCCGGCTGCGCCCATGAGCCACAACACCAGCAACAGCAAAGGCCCGCCAATCACCAAACCCAAAAGCACAGATTTGCCCAAGTCTTGCAGCCAGAGCTTGAAAGTCGTCTTGTTGAAGCCAAAGGTCTGCTCGATCACGAAAGTGCCATACAGACCAAAGGGAATGTCGATCAGGGCGTTTACCAGTGTGAAGGCGCCAATGAGCGCAACTTGCGCCAGCAAACCTGGGCCCCATTGCTGCGTAACGGCTTCGTTCAAAGCACTCAGGCCACCTAGCAGCGTCCACGCAAGCGTGACTGCCACGCCCCAGGCCAGCTCCAGCATGCCAAAGCGTGTTTTGACGACCGTGTAATCGGCTGCTTTTTGGTGCGCCTGCAAACCAATGCGATCGGCAAATACGGTAGGCACCGCGCTGCGGTGTTCCACCACATGGCGAACTTGGCGGGTCGCTAGCCAAAATTTCAGCGCCAGGCTGCAAACCAGTGCGGTGGAAAAAACAAGGGTGAACAGGCTGGACGGGTTGGAAATGGGTTCGAGCATCCACGGAGTTTAGGCCATCGACGACAATCGAGCCCATGTCTGAAAACGCCCCTACTTTAGCCAAATCCGATAAAAACCTCGTGTGGCTCGATTGCGAAATGACCGGCCTCAACCCGGTGGTCGACCGCATCATCGAAATCGCGGTCGTTGTCACCGGCCCGCATCTCGAATGCCGTATCGAGGGCCCGGTATTTGTTATCCATCAATCGGACGCGCAGCTCGACAAGATGGACGCGTGGAACAAAGGAACGCACGGCAAAAGCGGCCTGATTGACAAGGTGAAGGCGTCCAGCACCACGGAACAGGAGGCGCAAAGGCAACTGCTGGCGTTTCTGGCGCAGTTTGTGCCCGCAGGCGCGTCGCCCCTGTGCGGAAATACCATCGGTCAGGACCGGCGGTTTTTGGTCGAATACATGCCCATGTTGGAGGCTTTTTTCCACTATCGCAACCTCGATGTCAGTACCCTCAAAGAGCTGAGTCGACGCTGGCGCCCGGAGGTTTATGCCAGCTTCAAAAAGCAGCAGCGCCATACGGCGCTCGCCGACGTCCACGAATCGATCGATGAGCTGGAGCACTACCGCACCCACTTCCTCAAACTTAACTGATCCGCGCGCCGGTTAGGTAGAAACCCGAATCCGTGCGATAATGTGAGGCTTCGTGGGCTGCTGTTGTTGGCAGCGTCAACACGATTTTGTACATCTCCCTTCATTCACCGGGCCCCACGACATGGGCCCCCAGCGCTGATTGATCTCTTTTCAGAGTCAGAGCAGGTTCCGTTTGATGGTTGATGTTTTTTAACCATTGACGGAACGCCCACCTACCGGGTGGAGTTCGCGTGTGAGTAAATGTATGACTGATTCTTTTGAAGTAACGGGCGATTTTGCGCCTGTTGAAAACCTCTCCATCCCGTCGGCTGAGGTCGAAATGGCTTCTGCCGATGCTGTAATTTCCGCTGACGCGGTGCAAGAGCCCGAGGCTCCCAACGGCTTCGTTGAACTCGCTCTCGCGCCTGAGCTGGTCCAAGCCTGTAAGGATCTCGGATACACCCAGCCAACCCCCGTGCAGTCCAAGGTGATTCCATTGGCGTTGCCAACAGCGGCATCGTCCGCTAAGTCGGTCAGCTTTATCGATTTGATGGTCTCCAGCCAAACCGGTAGCGGCAAAACTGCAGCGTTTTTGCTCCCCGTGTTGCATACCCTGCTCAAGCAAGCGGCGGATGCCGAAGAAGCAGAACGCCAGGAATACGAACAAGCCGCAGCGGATGCCGCCGCCAAGGGCGAACCTGCCCCCAAGCGCGCCAAGCGCAAAGATCCGACCAATCCCCGCAACTTCAAGGCTCCAACACCAGGCGCGTTGATCGTTTGCCCCACGCGCGAACTGGCCCAGCAAGTGGCGCACGACGCCATTGACTTGGTGCAGCATTGCCGCGGCCTGCGCGTGGCCAATATCGTGGGTGGAATGCCTTACCAGCTGCAAATTGCCAAGTTGCAAAACGCCAACCTGGTGGTGGCAACCCCCGGTCGTTTGCTCGACTTGCAACGCTCGATGCAAATCAAGCTCGACCAGGTGCAATTCCTGGTGGTGGACGAAGCCGACCGTATGCTCGACCTGGGTTTCTCGGACGACCTGGCCGAAATCAACCAGCTCACCATTGACCGCAAGCAGACCATGATGTTCAGCGCAACGTTTGCGCCGCGCATCCAGCAGCTGGCTGCCCGCGTGATGCGTGAACCCCAGCGCGTGACCATCGACAATCCACAAGAAAAGCACGTCAACATCAAGCAAGTGCTGTTCTGGGCCGACAACGCCCACCACAAGCGCAAGCTG